>JADGRR010000319.1 GCA_017880745.1 Burkholderiales bacterium | reverse complement strand
ATGTCGGCGAGCCCTATTCCTTCGTGTTCGAAAAATGCTCCGATGCAGTCGCGGCTTACCGTGAGCGCTTGCCGAAAATGATCGAACTGGCCAAGGCGATCGCAATCGCCAGGCTGGAAATCGAAAGCGAATACAGCGAGGCGCGTCACGATGCCTTTTTCGGGGAATTCGGCGACAACGGCCTCGACCCGGAAGACCTCGCGCTGTTTCCGGATTATCTGATTTGCCTGCGCGCAGCCGATCTCGCGGCGTCCGAGAGCGACCTGATCTTGCAGGCGTTCGTCGCAGGCATGCCGGCAAAGATTGTCCTCCAGACCGACGATCTGCTTGAGCAATCGCCGATCGGAAGCGAGTACGTGTTTTCCGGGCTTCGCAGCAAGCAACTTGCCAGCACCTTGATCGGGTTTGGCGCATACTATGTTCTGCAATCGGGCAGTTCAGGTCTGTTCCAGCTCCGCGAGCAGATTCTCCGCGGGCTATCCTATCCGGGGCCGGCATTGTTCAGCGTTTTCTCCGGCGCAAGCGGAGCCGGCCTTCCGCCCTATCTAACCGCCGCTGCCGCGGCGGAATGCCGGGCTTTCCCAGCCTTCGTCTTTGATCCGTCCGCCGGATCTGACTGGGCATCGCGGTTCTCGCTTCAGGCAAATTCGCAAATCGATCTCGATTGGCCGCAGCAGCGGCTTGACTATGAGGATGAGGCGCAACAACTCGTATCGGAAACCCTCGCCTTCACACTCGCCGATTTTGCAGCCTGCGATCCGCGCTGCGCCATGCTTTTTGCCAAAGTGCCCAGGGCAAAATGGACCGCTGATTTGGTGCCGGTCTCCGAATTTCTGGCGCGCGAGCCGAAAGACCTATCCGAAAAGGTGCCGTGCCTGTTGATGGTCGATGGCGACAATCGCCTGCAAAAAGTCATCGTCAACGACAAGCTGGTGCAGGAGGCGCGCCGCTGCGCCGAGGCTTGGCGGAGCCTGCAGGAGCTCGGCGGCGTTCACAATTCGCATGCGGCCCGCCTGGTCGAACAGGAGCGCAAAGTTTGGGCCGAGCAATCGCGGCCGGCGGCCGAACCCGAAGAGAGGAAGGCCGACGCCGCCACCGCCGAAGTACCGGCCGCGTCCGATGCTGCGCCCGTCGAAGCGGTGGCTGAAAGGTCATCTGACGATCCTTACATCGAGACGGCAAGATGCACGACCTGCAACGAATGTACGCAGATCAACGACAAGATGTTCGGTTATGACGCCAACAAGCAAGCATTCATCATCAATCCGGATGCTGGAACCTACCGCCAACTGGTTGAGGCTGCGGAGAGCTGCCAAGTCTCAATCATTCATCCGGGAAAGCCTCGAAATCCGAACGAGCCCGGACTCGACGAACTCATAAAGCGCGCGGAATCTTTTTTATAGAACCGGTGCACCGCCGCTGGGGCATAAGCAGTCGGATTCGGCGGGCTGTATCAGGAAGTCGTCACTACGCGCCGAGGCAATCGCGAGGCTGGCTCAGCCGGTCAGACCGCGATCAGCGCGCCGGCGGCAGCGAGGATCAGCAACCAGGCCGTGCCGTAGCACGCTGCCTTGATAGCGATGCCGCTGCCGAGCCCGAGATCGTGAGCGGTCATGCGCAAGCGATGCGCAGCATGCCAGGCTGGAAGTGCTACCGCGCCCAGCACGATCAGCTTGCCGAGCGGGTTGTGCGCGAATGCCGCGATTGTCTCATAGCGCAAATGCAATACGCCCAGCGGCACCAGTACTCCGGTAATCAGGATCAGCACCGGGATAATGAGCGCCGCGACCAGTCCGCCGCCGGCAAAGGGCAGCCACAGCATCGGCTTGTTCGATCTGGCCATGGTTACATCCCCGCTCCGATCAACACCACGATCGACACCACCGCCCAGGCGGCATAGTGGGCACCGACGATCACGATGCCCGGCACCGGTTCGCCTTTCATCCTCAGCGGCATCGCTTTCGGCGTCAGGGCGAACCAGGTCACGCTGTGATAGATGGCGAAGGCGAGGCATGCCAATTGAAAGGTCACGCCGAGCGGACTGGAAAACGCCGCAACGAACCCGTCCCAGGCCGCCGGGCCCTGCGCCAGCCGGACAAGCCCGACTGCCAATAGCGCGCAATAAAGGCCGACGAACAGGCTGGTGAGCTCGCGGATCATGTAGCTGATGTAGCGCGGCTGGCGGATCCACCAGTTCCGTTCGACCTTGCGTATGTAGGGCCGGCGGCTCATCGATGCGCTCCCGGCGTCAGCAGGTCCTTGAGCCAGCCGACCGAGGCGGAAATCTTGGTCTGCTGGATCGCCGCGGCGGGATCGACATGCTTGGGGCATACTTCCGAGCAGGCGCCGACGAAGGTGCATTCCCAGATGCCCTCATTGCTGGCCACCACCTCGGCGCGCGCGTCCCTGCCGCCGTCGCGGGAGTCGAGGTTGTAGCGGTGAGCCAGCGCCAGCGCCGCCGGACCGACGAAATCCTCGTTCAGGCCGATTTGCGGGCAGGCGGCGTAGCACAACAGGCAGTTGATGCATTGCGTGTACTGGTGGAAAACCTGCATCTGGCCCGGCGACTGCAGATACTCGCCCGCGCTCAGCGGTTTTTCCACTTTGGGGATCAGCCAGGGTTTTACGCTTCCCAGTTTTTCCATGAAACTGTCCATCACGATCACGAGGTCGCGCTCGATCGGGAAGTGATCGAGCGGCTCGACCCGGACGACTTTGCCGCGATAATCGCGCAGGAAACTGTGGCAGGACAGTTTTGGCTCGCCGTTGATCGTCATGCCGCAACTGCCGCACACCGCCATGTGGCAGGACCAGCGATACGAAAGCGTGGCGTCGAGGTTGTCCTTGATGTGGTTGAGCGCATCGAGCACCACCCAGTCGTCCCTGTAGGGCACGACGTAGCGCTGGAAATGCGGCTCGCTGTCGGTCTCGGGATGATAGCGCAGCACCTCGAGCGTGATGGTCTCGCTCATGTCGCGGCTCCCCCATAGACGCGCTCGGCCGGCTGCGATTTGGTGATGACGACATCGCGGTAGCTGATGGTCGGCGGCGCATCACCCTGATAGCTCGCAAGGCTGTGCTTGAGATAGTTGGCATCGTCGCGCGCGGTATATTCGAGGCGTTGGTGCGAGCCGCGCGATTCCTTGCGCTGCAGCGCCGATTGCGCCAGCGCCGAGGCGACGTCAAGCATGCAGCCAAGCTCGAGCGCCTGGACCAGGTCGGTGTTGAAGACGTTGCTGCGGTCCTGCAGCGGCATCCTGCGATAGCGCGCGCGCAGATCCGCAAGGGTGTCGCAAGTTTGCCGCAGCCTGTCTTCGCTGCGGTAGATGCCGGCGTCGCTTTCCATGGTGTCGTTCATCGCCTTGCGCAGCGAGGAGACGGAATCGCCACCGCCCTCGCGCCCGAACAGTTCGCGCAAGCGCGCTTGCGCGGCCTCGCCCGCCTTGCCGGCGAGGCCCGGCTTCGGGTTGGTCTTGGCAAAGTTGGCCGCGGCGCGTCCGGCGCGGGCGCCGAACACGACGATTTCGGCGAGCGAATTGGAGCCGAGGCGGTTGGCGCCGTTGATCGAGACGCAGGCGCATTCGCCGGCGGCGAACAGGGCGGGCAGCGGGGTCGCGGTGTCGATGTCGGTGTGAATGCCGCCCATGGTGTAGTGCACCACCGGCCGCACCGGAATCATTGCATGCACGGGGTCGACGCCGACATAGGCCAGCGCCAGTTCGCGCACCATCGGCAGCCGCTCGTTGATGAGCTTCTCACCGAGCTGGCGGATGTCGAGATGCACCACGTCGCCATGCGGGGTCTTGATGGTGCGGCCCTTCTGCTGCTCGTGCCAGAAGGCCTGGCTGAGGCGGTCGCGTGGGCCGAGCTCCATCGCCTTCTTGCGCGGCCAGGGGTCGGGCGGGCCGAGATTGTAGTCCTGCAGATAGCGGTAGCCGTCCTTGTTGACCAGGATTCCGCCCTCGCCGCGCGATCCTTCGGTGATCAGGATGCCGGTGCCGGGAAGCCCGGTCGGATGGTACTGCATGAACTCCATGTCTTTGAGCGGCACGCCGGCCCGATAGGCCATTGCCATGCCGTCGCCGGTCTTGATGGCGCCGTTGGTGGTGAAGGGAAAAATGCGTCCGGCGCCGCCGGTGGCGATCACGACCGCCCTGGCGCGGAATTCAACCATGCGGCCCGAACGCATCTCGATCGCGATGACGCCGGTGCAGCTCCCGTCCTCGACGATCAGATCGGTCGAATAATACTCGTCAAAACGCTTGATCCCGGGATATTTCAGCGAGGTCTGGAACAGTGTGTGCAGGATGTGGAAGCCGGTCTTGTCGGCGGCGTACTAGGTGCGCTCGATCTTCATGCCGCCGAATGGCCGTACCGCGACCGTACCATTGGTTTCGCGGCTCCATGGGCAGCCCCAGTGCTCCAGTTGCAAT
>JADGRR010000318.1 GCA_017880745.1 Burkholderiales bacterium | reverse complement strand
AACGAGTCGGTGGTGATCGCCGACCGGGTGCGCGAGAATTTCCGCAAAATGCGCAAGGCCTCGGTCACCCAGATCATCGACAACGCCATCACCAGCACCATCTCGCGCACCATCATCACCCACGGCTGCACCCAGGCGATGGTGCTGTCGATGCTGCTGTTCGGCGGCGCCGCGCTGTATTACTTCGCCCTGGCGCTGACCATCGGCATCCTGTTCGGCATCTACTCCTCGGTGCTGGTCATGGCGCCGATCGTGAAATGGCTGGGCGTGTCGCGCGAGCAGTTCATTCGCCCGCCGAAGAAGGACAAGCAGGAGGCGGTGGTCTAGCCAAGGTCGGTGCGGTCCATTGGCGCTGGCTTACGCGTCAAGATCCTGCGCGCTACGCGCGCCAACCGTGTTTTCGGTACGGATAAAAGCGATCCGTACCGAAAACACGGTTATTGGTAAAAACAAAAACGGCTTGGGGTTGTCTTTTTACAAGATCGCCGATTGGTCACGGATGTGCTTTTCATCCGTGACCAATCGGCGATCCGCGCGGACGGGCCGCCGTCCGCGCAAGTTCGATCGCAGCAGCTCGATGTATACGCTTATGTGTTCCGATGTCTGCGCGCGACCATTGCGCGCCGCTCGCGCAAAGCGCGACCCAATTTCTAGATCCGCTTGGCCAACTCGGCTGCCTTGCCGGTATAGGTCCACGGCGCGAGTTCGAGCAGGCGTTGCCGCTCCGCCTCGGGGATGGCCAGCTGCGCGATGAACTGCTGCAGCGACTCGCGCGTGATGCCCTTGCCCCGGGTGAGCGCCTTCAACTGCTCGTAGGGCTCGGGCAGGCCATAGCGGCGCATCACCGTCTGTACCGCTTCGGCCAGCACTTCCCAGGTCGATTCCAGGTCGGCGCGCAACGCCGCCGGATTGGCATCGAGCTTGTTCAAACCTTTGAGGCAGGAGACGCAGCCGAGCAGGCTGTAGCCGAGCGCCACGCCCACATTGCGCAGCACGGTCGAATCGGTCAGGTCGCGCTGCCAGCGCGACAACGGCAGCTTGCCGGACAAATGGCGCAGCACGGCGTTGGCCAGCCCGAGGTTGCCCTCCGAGTTCTCGAAATCGATCGGATTGACTTTGTGCGGCATAGTGGAGGATCCGACCTCGCCCGCGACCACTCTTTGCTTGAAATAGCCGAGCGCGACGTAGCCCCAGATGTCCCGGTCCAGGTCGATGAGGATGGTGTTGGCGCGGGCGCAAGCGTCGAACAACTCGGCCAGCGCGTCGTGCGGTTCGATCTGGGTGGTGTAGGGATTGAATTCCAGGCGCAGCGCCTCGACGAACTTGCGCGCGAAGCCCTCCCAGTCGAACGCGGGGTAGGCGGCGAGGTGCGCGTTGTAATTGCCCACGGCGCCGTTGATCTTGCCCGTCAGGCCGACGCCTGCGACGCGCGCGCGCGCCCGGCACAGCCTGTGGACGACATTGGCGATCTCCTTGCCCAGGGTAGTGGGGGTCGCGGCCTGGCCGTGCGTGCGCGCGAGCATGGGCGTGTCCGCAAGCTCGTGCGCGAGGGTGCGCAGTTTGGCGATGATTTCATCGAGCGCCGGCAGCAGCACCTTCTCGCGCGCATCGGTGAGCATCAGGGCGTGGGCGAGATTGTTGATGTCCTCGGAAGTGCAGGCGAAATGGATGAATTCCGCCGCGGCCGCAAGCTCCGCATGTCCGGCGAAGCGTTCCTTCAGCCAATACTCGATCGCCTTGACGTCGTGGTTGGTGCGGGACTCGATCTCCTTGACGCGGGCCGCGTCGGCTTCGCCGAAGGCGGCCGCCACCTGCCGCAGTTCGCCGACCGCCGCGGCGGAAAAAGGCCGGACCTCGGCCACAGCCGGTTCCTCTGCCAGTGCGATCAGCCATTCGATCTCGACCCGCACTCGATAGCGGATCAGCGCCGCCTCGCTGCAATAAGCGGCGAGCGGGGCGACTTGCTTATGGTAGCGCCCGTCGAGAGGCGAGAGGGCACTGAGCGGTGAGGGCATTTTGCAATATTTGACAGTTCCGCGGCAGATTTCATTTTATCATGCGCCCGGTATTCAGGGCTTCAGACGAATGCTGTGTGAATGATATAATTTCCCCTGTCCAGGACGATTCGCTGTCATTTCACAATGAAATTACTAGGTTCTCTCACCAGCCCGTTTGTGCGCAAGGCGCGGATCGTGCTGGCCGAAAAAAAAATCGAATACACATTCGAACTGGACAATCCCTGGGACGAGAATTCCAGGATTCCCGACGCCAACCCGCTGGGCAAGGTGCCGGTGCTGGTGCTTGAGGACGCGAGCACCCTGTTCGATTCGCGCGTCATCGTCGAATTCCTCGACAGCGTGTCTCCGATCAGCCGCCTGATTCCCGCCAACAACCGCGAGAAAATCGAAGTCAAACGCTGGGAAGCCCTGGCCGACGGCGTGCTCGACGCCGCGGTGACAGTGGTGCTGGAACGCCGCCGTCCGTCGAAGCAGCGAAGCGAGGCGACGATCAAGCGCCAGATGGACAAGATCGAGCGCGGCGCGGCCGTGATGTCCAGGGATCTGGCCGACCAACCCTGGTGCACCGGCAACGCGTTCACCCTGGCCGACATCGCCTGCGGCGTCGCGCTCGGCTATCTCGACTTTCGCCACGAACCATTCGACTGGCGCGTCCTCCACCCGAATCTCGCCAAGCTCGCGGCGAAACTGGCCGAACGCCCATCCTTTGCCGATACCGTGCCGCGCGAAACCCAGCCGGCCGACGCCAACACCCAGAAATAGGGAATATTCGCGATTCCCCGTTGTTAACCACTCGGGGCGAGGAGCCTTCGGCCGCGACAACGGCCGGTGGTGGTGGACGGAATCTTCCGTCGCAGGGGCAGGCTGGAGCATGAAATCGCGTGAATGACATCCTGAATCATCCCGCGGTGCAGGGCGGCGTCGCCCCGTTCGTGGCCGCTTTGATCGTGGTGCTTGTCCTGGGTCGGGTCAGGCTCGCCGGCCTCGCGGTTGTCGCCGCGTTTTGCACTGCGGTCTATCTCGTCAGCGGGTTCAGCTTCACGCCGCTTACCGCGACGCGCAAGATCGTGCTGCTCGCGCTGGCAGCGCCGGTGATCGGCATCCTGGTCGACTTCGCCTTCAAGCCCACCCGCGCGGGCACGGCGATCCTGGCGCTTGCGGCCGGTCTTGCGACCTTGTGGGTATTTTGGCCCGTACTGCAACAGAAGGACCTCAAGGTCGCCTTGTTGATGGGCGGCGGCGCGGCCGTGTGCGTCGCCTGGCTGGTCGGTTTTTCGCTCGATGCGCTCGGCGCGCACCCCGTGCGCGCCGGCGCGGCGGGCCTCGGCCTCGGCATCGGCGTTGGCGTGTCGGCCGTCCTCAGCGCCTCGGCGCTTTACGGCCAGTACGGT
This sequence comes from Burkholderiales bacterium, assembly GCA_017880745.1. Lineage (GTDB taxonomy): Bacteria > Pseudomonadota > Gammaproteobacteria > Burkholderiales > SG8-39 > 2-12-FULL-64-23. Next base: position 1,043 of record JADGRR010000318.1, on the reverse strand, counting down.
ATTTCGCTGGGCGCGGCAGCCGGGGCATTCCTGTTGCCGCAGATGCTGGGCGGCAAGAAATACCAGGCCGGCGCCACTTTCATGCTGCCGCTTGCGCTGACCGGGGGGTTGCTCGCCGCGGCGACGCTGATCCTGGCGCAACTGCCCTGGTACTCGCTCCTCGCGCTTGCGTTGATACCGCTTGCCGCGCGCCTGCCAGCGCCGGAAAAATCCCCCCTCTGGATTCAGGCTGTCGCAGTCTCGGCGTGCACCCTCGCCGTCGCCGCGGCAGCAATTGGATTGACCTGGCAGTTTGCAGGGGGGCAGTCAGGTTAGAGCTTCACGCGTCCATTACCCCATAATAACCCCACCATGAAGGAGATCCCGGAAATGTCCAGACTTACCGTTGCACTGCTCGCCGCCGCGCTGCCGCTCTCTGCGGTCGCAGCACCGGAGAACTATACGATCGACCCGTTTCATACCTTCCCCAGTTTCGAAGTGAACCATCTGGGCATGTCCAACATGCGCGGCCAGTTCACCAAGAGCGCCGGCAAGTTCAGCATCGACCATGCGGCCAAGACGGGGACGCTCGAGATCACGGTGCAAACAGCTTCGGTCACGACCGGCGACACCGACAAGGCCGGGCGCCCGCGCACGCGCGACGAGCACCTGCGCACCCCCGATTTCTTCAACGTCGCCGAATTCCCGACCATGACCTACAAGTCGACCGGGGTGAAGTTCAGCGGCGACAACCCCGCCACGATCGAGGGCAACCTGACGCTGCTCGGCGTGACCAAGCCGGTCACGCTGCATGTCGAGAACTGGAAGTGCGGCGCGAACCCGATGAGCAAGAAGGAGATGTGCGGCGGCAATGCGAGCGCCGCGCTCAAGCGCACCGACTTCGGCATGAAGTTCGGCGTCCCTGCGCTTGGCGACGACCTCAAACTTTGGATCGAGATCGAGGGATACAAGGACTGAGGCCATACCGCGCCACATGCAAAACGGCCCTGACGGGGCCGTTTTGTTTTTCTATACGGTGGTTTCAGCAGCGTCGCGCGCGCCGC
>JADGRR010000019.1 GCA_017880745.1 Burkholderiales bacterium | reverse complement strand
GCCCGCCGGCGTAATCGCGGCCGAGACGATACGCAAGCACGCGCCGCGGGACGAAATCACCCTCGTCGGGGACGAACCGGAGCCGCCCTATTCGCGCATGGCGATACCCTATCTGCTGTCGGGCGACATCGACGAAGGCGGCACCTATCTGCGCAAGGGCAAGGACCATTTCGCCGCGCAGAGCATCACGCTGCGCACGGGCCGGGCAAAATCGGTGGACAGCAACAAGCGCAGCGTCGCGCTCGAAGACGGCACTGCCCTCGCCTTCGACCGGCTGCTCATCGCCACCGGTTCGAGTCCGGCCACGCCACCGATTGAAGGGATCGATCTGCCGGGAGTCCACCCGTGCTGGACGATGGCCGACGCGCGCGAGATTATGGCCCTCGCCAAACCTGGGGCGCGCGTACTGCAAATGGGTGCAGGTTTCATCGGCTGCATCATCATGGAGGCATTGGTAAACTGCGGCGCCGCACTCTCCGTGGTCGAGATGGGCGATCGCATGGTGCCACGCATGATGGGCGAAGGCGCGGGCGGCATGATCAAGCGCTGGGTGGAAAGCAAGGGGGTGAAGGTTTATACCTCCTGCCGCGTAGAAGCGATAAAGAAGAACGGGAACGCGCTCAGCGTCCGCTTGAGCAACGGCGTAACGTTCGATGCTGATCTCGTGATCTCCGCCACGGGGGTCAGGCCCAATATCGGATTTCTGCAAGGCTCCGGCATCACCTGCAAGCACGGTATCCTGACCGATGAGTACCTGCAGACCAATGTGGCGGGCATCTACGCTGCCGGCGATTGTTCCGAGACTTTCGATCTGGTGTCGGGCAAGCACATCGTCAGCGCGATTCAACCCAGCGCCGCCGATGAGGCCATTTGCGCCGGCATGAACATGGCGGGGAAGAAACAGGTCTTGCGCTGCGTCACGCAAATCAACGTCCTCGACACGCTCGGTCTCGTCTCGTCGTCGTTTGGCGAATGGCAGGGCGTGCCCGGCGGGGAACATGCGGAAATGCTGGACGAGGCCAATTACCGCTTCCTGCGTCTGGAGTTCGGCGGCGACGTTCTCGTCGGTGCCAACAGCGTCGGCCTGACCAACCACGTCGGCGTGTTGCGCGGGCTGATCCAGTCGCGCACCAGGCTCGGCAAATGGAAAGACCGGCTGCTGCAGAATCCTCTCGCGCTGATGGAAGCCTATCTCGCGACGGCGCAGGTGCGCAATCTGTTACCGACTAAAGCCTTAAGCGGATGAGCTCAAACGGTTTCATGGACATTACGCTTAGATTATATGCGATGCTCACCGATCACCTTCCGCCCGAAGCGGACGGCCAAAGGCGCAAGGGCAATGAATTGCGCCTGAACGTGCCCGAGGGCGCCACCGTGCAGGGCGTCATCGATCGCTTCAAGCTTCCGCCCAGGCTGGTTCACCTGGTGCTGGTCAACGGCGTCTATGTTCCCCCTCGCGCCCGCGACGGGCATGCCCTCGCCGCGAATGACGAGCTTGCGATCTGGCCGCCGATTGCGGGCGGATGAAGGCATGCGCCGCATCGCGGCGCTGTTCGCATCATGTCAAAATGCGGCGAGCCAGGCCCGGGATCGATGCGCACCGGATGGGTGCCGATCCACTAGTATCGCGACAGGTCAATTTCGAAGCGTACGCCCTGTAGGAGCGAGCTTGCTCGCGAACAACGCAGTTCGCGAGCAAGCTCGCTCCTACAAGGTAGCGTGCCAGACATGTAGGGCGTTCGCCATATTGTTTCGCAATTGAGGTGTCATCGTACTAGCCGTAGTGGTGAACGCAGAAGCGGCCGTTGATCTCGCGCTTTTCGCCGAGCGGCGATGGCGCCGCCGCCGGACTCGCCCGTGGCCTCCGGCCTGCCTGCGTCAACCGGGCTTGCGGGTCAGGTTGACCAAGGCATTCATGAGCTGCCCCGGATCCTTGATCAGCGTCTCCTTCCATGCGCCAAGGCTGTGCCGGGCCTGGATCAGGCCGCGGATAGCGCCGACGTGCTGGGTCGCGCCGATGATGATGGCGCCGATCAGCACGTCGCCGTCGAAGCACAGCCGGGTGTAGTGGAAGTGCTCGGCGTCGACGTGTTCCGCGTTGTCGCCGCCGGTTCGGCCCTGCCACAGGCCGAACGTGTAGGAGAGCAGGCCGACCGTGTCGAGCACGTTCATGGACAGGCTGCCACGGTAGGGAGCGTCCTTGCCGGCCATGTTGAGCCCGGCCACCCGTCCGTGTTCGGTGGCTGTCGGCTGTAGCGCATGGACCACCCATTCGCCGGTCGAGAAGTCGCGGCCCTGGGCCACGTCGCCGGCGGCGTAGATACCGGGCACCGTGGTCTCCATGCGGTCGTTGATGATGATGCCCTGGTCGATCTCGGCGCCGGTGCCCTCCAGAAATTCGATGTTGGGGTGGACGCCGGTGGCAAGAATGATCAGGTCGGCATCGAAGCTCTGGTTGTCCATGACAAGGCGCGGTCCGGGTTCGATGCGCTCGATGCGCCCCTTGGTGACGACGTTCACGCCCTTGCCCTCGAGCCAGCGTTGCAGGATGGCGCTGCCCGTCGGGGTCATCATCGAGCGCAGGATCTGGCCGACCCGGCCGGCGATGACAGTGAGCTGCGCGCCGCTTTCCACGAGCGACTTCATGCAGACGCCGGCAACGAAGCCGGCGCCGACCATGACCACGCGGGCGCCGGGCTTCAGCTTGGCGGCGATCACGCGGGCATCGTCGAGGGTCCAGCAGGTGACCACGCCGGGCAGGTCGGTGCCGGGCACCGGCGGCAGCGTCGGCGAGGAGCCGGTGGCCACCAGCAGCCGGTCGTAGTCGAGCACCGCGCCGTCGTCGAGGTCGACCGTGCCGCCTTGCGCGCGGGCATGGACCTTGACCGCCTTGCGGTTGAGATAGCGTATGCCGAGACCGGCGAAGTGGCCGGGGCTCTTGCGCTGCAGGGCACCCGCTTCGGTGATGCGACCGGTCAGGATGTAGGGGATCGCCATGCGCGCGTAAGGTTCGCCGCGCTCGCCGCTGACCAGGGTGATCTCGCCGGCGGGATCTTCCTGCCGTAGCGCCTCGGCGGCCTGCACGCCGGCGGGGCCGGCACCGATAAGGACGTATTTCATGGGCTTTCCCTCGCTTCGCGTGCCTGGCTCAGGCGGGTTTCAATTATAGTCGCCGCATCGGGAAAGCGGAACCCGGCGGCACGGCGTCGCCGCACGGATTCGAGGCTGGGCGATGGTCTGTCGAGGGCGCCCCTGCCTCGGCGCCTCGATCGGTGTGGCGATGAAGTCGAACGAGCGAAGTTGCGCTCGCTCACGTAGAATTCGCGACAAGACAAGCTTTGCGTGGATTGGCTGACATTCCCCTATGCGCATTACCCTCAGACTTTATGCCATGCTCAGTGATCACCTTCCATCCGCAGTGGACGGCCAGAGACGCAGGGGCAATGAAATGCCGCTGAATGTCCCCGATGGTTCCACCGCGCAAGCGGTGATCGACCGATTCCATCTCCCGTCGAAGCTGGTTCATCTGGTGCTGGTCAATGGTGTGTACATTCCGCCGCAGGCTCGTCCCGGGCATGTCCTGGCGGCGAACGACGAGCTTGCAATCTGGCCGCCGATTGCGGGCGGCTGAGGGACTGTGCTGCGCCGCGCCGCGGCGCGATCGATTCGCGGGGGCATGACGCTTGACCGAGGCGGCTCACGACTTCGCGCTTCAGCGCGAGATGGGGTGCACGCGCGAAGAATTCCTTCGCTGGCTGCCGGGTGCGACGCGTCACGCCCCGATGCAATTGAAGGCTGACCGGGCCGTGGTGCGCGCAGGGGAGGCGACGGTCGAGATTTCTTTCACGCCGGCGGAGCCGCGCAGAATCGGCCTCGTTTCGATACCGGTGCTCAATGTTTCATTTCGATTTTCGGGCGCCGAAGCGCAGGCGCGACGCGAATTCATGGCGTACTTCGATCTTTACACCAAGCGCGGCGGCGGCTGACCGACATTCCGGCCAGGACCAGCTGATCGGCCGGTCGCTCCGTAGGGGAGGTCATACTAATTATTCTGTCAAAATCGATCCTTGAATGGGGAATGCCATGCGCAGGTCAGTCAGACTGATAGCATCTGTGTTTATCGCCTCCTTGCTCGCGCCTTGGGCTCCAGGCGAAGCGTTCGCCGCGAGCGAGGGCAAGACTGCCCAGGGAGAGGCTTATGTCAGCGGCGGCGTTGCGTTCGGCGAGCAGGACGCGCTCGACAAACGACGCGCGGATTTCAGTCTCCGGATGGTCACTGCGGCAAAAAAAAACGGATCGTATCTGGCCGATGCGCAAGTGAAAATCACCGACGCGGCGGGCAAATTGGTATTTGCAACGCCGGAGCGCAAATCTGTCTAAAATGCGGACATGAGACGATCCGGTTCTGCCCTGGTTTCAGCTTTCCTTGCCGCCGCCCTGTTGTTGGGCTGGGCCAGCGCCCGGGCCGCCTTGCCCGCTGCGGGCGCGTTGGCTCCTGCATTCTCCCTGGCGGATCAAACGGGCAAGACGCGTACCCTCGCCGAGTTCAGCGGCAAGTGGGTGGTGCTGTACTTCTACCCCAAGGACGACACCCCGGGATGCACCGAGGAAGCGTGCAAATTCCGCGACGACATATTCGCCGTTGAGCAGATGGGCGCGCAGGTGGTCGGTGTGAGTCTGGACGACAGTGCGAGCCATGCGCAGTTCGCGAAAAAATACAGCCTGCCGTTCCCGCTGCTGGCAGACCCGACCGGCGCAGTCACCCGCAGCTATGGCGCGCTGACACAAGGGAGTCGCTACGCGGAGCGCTACACCTTCCTTATCGACCCCGCAGGGAAAGTGGCGAAGGTGTACACCAGCGTGGAGACATCGCGTCATTCCGTCGAAGTGATCGAGGACTTGAAGCGCTTGTCAAAGCGATGATCGGGAACCTGGATTCACGCCGCGCCGCTCGCCTGTTCGCTGCCGCTGCCCTGGCGTTCGCACCGCTGCTTGCATGCGCATTCGATCTGCAGGGACATCGCGGCGCGCGGGGCCTGGCGCCCGAGAACACCCTGCCCGCCTTCGCCGCGGCGCTGTCGCTCGGCGTCAGCACGCTGGAACTCGACACCTCGATCACCAAGGACGGCGTGGTGGTGGTGAGCCACGACGCGCGCCTCAATCCCGACATCACCCGCGGCACCGACGGCCGCTGGCTCAACCCGCCGACGCGCGCGGTGCGCGAGTTGACGCTGGACGACCTGGGACACTACGACGTCGGCCGCATCAAGCCCGGCAGCGAGTACAGCTACGGCTTTCCCGACCAGAAGCGCATGGACGGGGTGCGCATGCCGACGCTGGCGCAGGTGTTCCAGCTCGCGCGCAGCGCCGGCAACGCCGGCGTGCGCTTCAACATCGAGATCAAGACCTCGCCCGCCAGACCCGCGGACGCGCTCGCGCCGGAGGCATTCGCCAAGGCGCTGCTGGCGACGATAGAACGCGAGCGCATGAGTTCGCGCGTGATCATCCAGTCCTTCGACTGGCGCGCGCTCAAGGCGGTGCAGGCGCTCTCGCCGGCGATTCCGACCAGCTACCTGAGCTCGCAGCAGCGCTTTCTGGACAACATCGCCGCCGGCAAAGCGGAAGGCTCGGCCTGGACCGCCGGCGTTCAATTGCGCGATCACGGCTCGATCCCGAAAATGGTCAAAGCCGCCGGCGGAGCGATCTGGTCGCCCTACTACCCGGAGCTGACTGTTGACCTGGTGAAGGAAGCGCAGGCGCTCGGACTCAAGGTGATCCCCTGGACGGTGAACAAGACCGAGGACATGGCGCGCCTCATCGACTGGGGCGTGGACGGCCTGATCACCGACCGGCCCGACTTCCTGCGCGACGTGATGGCGGAAAAGAACCTGCCGCTGCCGAAATCCACACCAGTCGCGCCCTGAATCCGGCCCGGGCGCACTCCCCCGGTCGGCCGTTTGCTTCGTCTGAACCTGGTGCAACATGACGGGATATCTGCCCTCGTGTTCCCGCAGAGCGGCGCGTTGCAAGATTCATTCTTTGCAACGGATTCTCACTTGTTTCCGCCGCCGGCGTTGCGTTCCAGCATGCGGTAGATTTCGGTGTGGTCCGCCGCGCCGCCGAATTTCGCCTCCGCATCCGCCCAGGATTTGAGCAGGACTTCGCCCAGCAGCGTATCCGAACCCAGGCTCTGCGCCAGGTCGGTGGCGATGTTGATGTCCTTCTTCATCAGCCCCAGGCTGAAGCCGGAATTGAACGAGCCCGGCACGATGAATTGCATCAGCTTGTTCTCGGTGCTGTTGTTCTTGCCGGTCGAGGCGTTCAGCACGGCGACGATCTTGTCCGGCGCGATGCCGAAATCGGCGCCGACCTTCAGCGCCTCGCAGGCCGCGAGCAAGCCCGCCGCCGAAACATAGTTGTTGAGCGCCTTCATCGCATGCCCGGATCCCAGCATGCCGGTTTCGACGATCGACTTGCCCATGGTCAGAAACAGCGGCTTCACCCGGGCGATGACCGCGGGCTCGCCCCCGGCCATGATGGCGAGCGATCCGTCGACGGCGCGTTTCACCCCGCCCGAGACCGGCGCATCGATGAAGTCCACGCCCGCCGCCTGCAGCCGCGGCCCGAGTTCGCGCGTCACCGACGGATTGGAGGAACTCATGTCGATGACGACCGAACCCTGCTTCAGGTGCGCGGCCAGCCCGTTTTTGTCGCCGAACAACACCTTCTTCACCACCGCGCTGTCCGGGAGCATCAGGATCACGGCCTCGCAGTCGCGCCCGATCTCGGCCAGGCTCGCCGACGCCGTGACGCCGCTGACGGCGCGAATCGCCGCGAGCGCCGCCGCCGAAGCGTCGTAGGCGTGGAGCGGATAGCCGTGCGTGGCGACCCGCGTCGCCATCGGCAAGCCCATCTTGCCGACGCCGATGAAGCCAACTGCGTATTTGCGCTCGCCTGCGCTCATTTCTTGCTGTCGACCTCGGCGAACACTTCCTTCGCCACGCGCATCGCATCGAGCGCGGCGGGCACGCCGCAATAGATCGCCGCCTGCAGGAACACCTCGCGGATTTCGACCCGGGTGAGGCCGTTGTTCAGCGCGCCCTGCACATGCAGCTTGATTTCGTGCGGGCGGTTCAGCGCCGTGAGCCAGGCGAGGTTGAGGAAGCTGCGGGTCCTGCGGTCCAGCTCCGGCCGGGTCCAGACGGCGCCCCAGCAATATTCCGTCACCAGGTCCTGCATCGGCTTGCTGAACTCGTCCGGCGCGCGCACCGATTTGTCGACGTATTCGGCTCCGAGCACCGCCCTTCTGACCGCCAGTCCTTCGTCGTAGCGTTTCTTGTCCATGGTGTTGCTCCTTCGCTTGTTGGGGTGGTTATCAGGTAATGCTTGCCAGGTGTTGCGCGATCGGCGCCCGGCTTCGGTGCCCGATTGCAACGCGCCGCGCCGCTGCGGCATTCAGCCGGACTATTGCTGCAACGCGTTTCGGCCCAGCAGTGCGGCGCGAAAGCGGTTCTTCAGATAGGAGCCGTCGCGCGGCGGCAGCACCAGCGGCAATCGCTCCGGATCCACTTTGACCTGCGCGAACAGGGCGCCATCGCCCGAATAGATGCGCTTCTTCAGCCGCGACACCTCGGCCTGGGTGCGCACGCCGAGCGCGTGCGCAAAGCCCGCGGCTTTCGCCATTGCGGCGAGATCGACGCCATGGCCGGTATGCGTCTCCTGCTGCCCGGTCTCGCCGTAGCGCTCGTTGTCGAGGACCACGATGTACAGGTTGCGCGGCCGCTGCACGGCGATGGTGGCAAGCGCGCCCAGGCCCATGAGCATCTCGCCGTCGCCGGTCAGCACCAACACCTTCTTCTTCGGCTGCGCCAGCGCGACGCCGAGGCCGATCATCGCCGCCCCGCCCATCGCTCCCCACAGCGGAAAGTTCAGCTCGTGATCGCCCGCATGGGTGATGTCCCAGGCCGGCGCGCCCAGACCGCCGATCACCAAAGTGTCGCCGCGCTCCCTGAGCAGTTCGGTTACGACGTCACGGCGATGCAATAACTTGCTCATTTGGGCACGCTCTCGGTGAGTTTCCTGAAGTCCTTGGCGCCTGACACCCGCTGACCGATGAGCAGCGCGACGGGGCGGTAGGTGTTGAAGGCGAGGCGCAGCGTGGCGGACACCAGTTCCGGGACATCCTCCGCGCGGTCGGCGCGCTTGACGATCACGCCGAGCGCCTCGAGCACGGCTTGCGTCGCGTTTCCCATGGGAATCTGCGCCGGATTGAATTCACCGTGGTCGCCGCGCATGGTGACCAGCATCAACAGCGGAAACTGGCAGGCGAGCGGCAGGCTGAGCATGTTGATGCAATTGCCGACGCCGCTGCTTTGCATGAGCAGCACGCCTTTTTCGCCGCCGAGCCAGGCACCGGCCAGCAGCGCCACGCCTTCTTCCTCGGTGGTGAGCCTGACCACCCGCATCGATTTGTCCTTCTCGCACAGCTTGATCAGGCGCGCGTGACCCGCGTCGGGGACGATGGCGACCTGGCGCACGCCGGCAGCCTTGAGCAGCGCGTGCACCTCGTCGGGCCAGGCGGATTCGGCATTTTTCTTCATCTGGGTTCCGTGTACAGGCGGGAGCGTACGACACCCGATAATACAATAAGTGCGGCGATATTCCCATGCCGCCGAACATGCACCAGAGCCCGCCCCGCGGCCTCGGCGCAGGCGTGCCGGCGTGCTGCTTCCTTGTTAAGCGTCATCCTTCAGTAGTGCGGTAAAATCGCGCATGCATACCGCTCCGCGCTTCGAACACCATGAATAAGCCCGCCGACGCGGCCGCTGCGCACGTCACCAACTTCATCCGCAACGTCATCGACGCAGACCTGGCCGGCGGCAAGTATGCGTCGCGCACCTGGGGCGGGCGCCCCGGCCTTGCGGCGATGCACGCCGGCGCGCCTGGCGATCCGGCGAAAATCCGCACGCGCTTTCCGCCCGAGCCCAACGGCTACCTGCACTTCGGCCACGCCAAATCGATCTGCCTCAACTTCGGCCTCGCGCGCGACTACGGCGGCGTCTGCCATATGCGTTTCGACGACACCAATCCGGAAAAAGAAGAGCAGGAGTACGTCGATTCGATCCTCGACGCGGTGCGCTGGCTGGGATTCGACTGGATCGCCAACGGCACCGAGCACCTGTACCACGCGAGCGACTACTTCGATGCCATGTACCTGGCGGCGGAATACCTGGTCACCTCCGGCCACGCCTACGTCGACGAACAGAGCGCCGAGGAATTGCGCGCCACCCGCGGCACCCTGACCGAGCACGGACAGAACAGCGCCTGGCGCGACCGTCCGGCCGCCGAGTCGCTGGCGCGCCTGCGCGAAATGCGCGCAGGCAAGCACGCCGACGGCAGCATGGTGCTGCGCGCAAAAATCGACATGGCCTCGCCCAACATCAACCTGCGCGATCCGGCGATCTACCGGATAAAGAAAGCCACGCACCACCGCAGCGGCGACCAGTGGTGCATCTACCCGATGTACACCTACGCCCATCCGATCGAGGACGCGCTGGAGCAGATTACCCACTCCATCTGCACCCTGGAGTTCGAAGACCAGCGCCCGTTCTACGACTGGCTGCTCGAGCGCCTGGCCGAGGGCGGGCTGCTGGCGAAACCGTTGCCGCAGCAGCTCGAGTTCGCACGGCTCAACCTCTCCTATGTGGTGCTGTCCAAACGCAAGCTGATTCAGCTGGTCAACGAAGGACACGTCGAGGGCTGGGATGATCCGCGGATGCCAACGCTGGTCGGGGCGCGCCGGCGCGGCTACACGCCCGAGGGCTTTCGCCTGTTCGCCGAGCGCATCGGCGTATCCAAGTCCGATTCCTGGATCGACTACGGCGTGCTCGAGGAATGCATGCGCGAGCACCTGAACCAGGTCGCGCCAAGGCGCATCGCCGTGCTCGATCCGCTCAAGCTCATCATCGACAATTACCCCGCGAACGCGAAAGAGGAATGCCTTGCGCCCAACCACCCGCAGCAGCCGGAGCTCGGCAAGCGCGCGGTCCCATTCTCGCGCGAGCTGTGGATCGAGCGCGAGGATTTCACGGACACCCCGGCCAAGGGTTATTTCCGGCTGTATCCCGGAAACAAAGTGCGGCTGCGCTACGGCTTCGTGATCGAATGCAGCGGCTGCGACAAGGACGCTTCGGGCAAGATCACCGCCGTGCATTGCAATTACTTCGCCGACAGCAAATCGGGCACGCCCGGCTCGGATGGCTACAAGGTCAAAGGCAATATCCACTGGGTCTCGGCCAGTGACGCTTACCCGTGCGAGGTACGCCTCTACGACCGCCTGTTCCGCGAGCCGCATCCGGGCACGGGGGAGCGCGATTTCCTGCTCGACTTGAATCCGGAGGCGAAGAAAGTCGTCAGCGCGCAGCTCGAGCCGGCGCTGAAACAGGCGCGTGCCGAGGAGCGTTTCCAGTTCGAGCGGCACGGCTACTTCGTGGCGGACATGAGGGACTCCAAAGACGGCGCGCCCGTGTTCAACCGCGCGGTGACGTTGAAGGATGCGTGGCAAAAGTGAGTGGCTACACCTGGCGACTTGAGTCGCGCCGCAGTGCTCACAGAACTGCGGCGCGGACGAGAAACCGTCCGCGCGGATCGACGATTGCGCTCGGATGAAAAAGCCATCCGTGCGCAATCGTCGATCTTGTATGAAAACCCACGCTGTCCTCACTTTTTACAATAACCGCGATTTTTGTACGGATGCCCCTTATCCGTACAAAAATCGCGGTTGGCGCGCGCAGCGCGCAAGGCTGTTTGCCGAATGCGACGATATTTGACGATCTGTTCCAATCGACCTAAACCACGCGTCAACAACTTCCGGCACAGGAGAAACAGATGAAAGCCGTCGGACTCTACCGCTACCTGCCCATCGACGATCCCGAGTCCTTCCTCGACCTGGAGCTCGACACGCCCAGCGCCAGCGGGCGCGACCTGCTGGTCGAAGTGAAGGCCATATCCGTGAATCCGGTCGACACCAAGCGGCGCGCGCCCAAGGACCTGGTCGAGAAAACGCCGCGGGTGCTCGGCTGGGATGTCGCCGGCGTGGTCAAGTCGGTCGGCGCGGAGGTGTCGCTGTTCAAGCCCGGCGACGCGGTGTATTACGCCGGCAGCATCATACGGCCGGGCGGCAACAGCGAATTCCACCTGGTCGATGAGCGCATCGTCGGCAGGAAGCCTTTGAGCCTCGGTTTCGCCGAGGCCGCGGCGCTGCCGCTCACCACCATCACCGCCTGGGAAGGCATGTTCGACCGCATGGGCATCTCCAAGTCCGGCGCGCATGCGGGCAAGACGCTTTTGATCATCGCCGGAGCGGGTGGCGTGGGCTCGATCGCGATTCAGCTGGCGAAGAAACTCGCCGGCCTCACCGTCATCGCCACCGCTTCGCGGCCGGAATCGGTGGCTTGGGTGCGCGCCCTGGGCGCGGATCAGGTGATCGACCACAGCAAGGACCTGGCGCCGCAACTGGAGGCGCTGGGCCTGAAGGAAGTCGATTACATCTTCTGCCTCAACAACACCGATCGCTGGTTCCCCGCATTCGCGCCCATCATCAAGCCGCTGGGAAAAATGTGCGCCATCGTCTCGGCGCTGAAACCTGTCGATTTGACACCGCTGATGGGCAAGAGCGTGAGCCTTGCCTGGGAATTCATGTTCACCCGCTCCACGTTCAACACCCCGGACATGATCGAGCAGCATAATCTGCTCAACGAGACTGCGGCGCTGATCGAAGCGGGCACGCTGAAGACGACGCTAACGACCAATCTTGGAAAAATCAACGCCGCCAACCTGAAGCGCGCGCACAAGCTGCTCGAGGGCGGACACTCAATGGGCAAGATCGTGCTCGAGGGGTTTTGAGCGCAACTGGATTCCTGCTCGAGTCGCGCTACGCCGCGGCGCACCTGCTCGCCGCATTTGCGGGATAGATCGGGGCCGGCCCCCTGGTCGAGTCGCTCAGCCGTGCTGGCCGATGTTGCGCGGCGCTTGCTCGGCCAGCTTCCAGGTATCGCGCAGCACGCCGAGCAGCGCGCGGATCACGGGATCGTCCTCGCGCGCGAGCAGGTAAATGAACCACAGCGTGGTCTCGAGCCGCACGTCCCGCCACAGGCACACTTCGCCCGCGGCCTCTTTCTCCTGCGCCAGCTCTTCGCGGATCAACGACAAGCCGACCCCGGATACGACCAGGTTCGCGATCACCGATTCCTGATCGGCCTCGACCACCTTGGTGGGCTCGATGCCGTGCTTGTCGAACAGCGCGCGCACCAGCTGATGGTGGGTGCTGATCGACGGTGTGATGACCCACGGCTGCAGCGCGATCTCGCTCCAGTCGGCATCGACCACGCGGCTCTTCCAGGCCGCCGGCGCGGCAACGCGATAGGTGCTTCCGCGCAGCCGCAGCTTGCCCACGCCCGGGTGCTCGAGCTCGCCGTAGTAGAAGCTGGCGTCGAGTTCCCCACTGAGCACTTTCGCGAACGCCGCGCCGGTGATCTCGTGGTGCAGTTCCACCTGCAGCAAGGGATAGCGCTCGACCGTGGCGTTCAGAAATTCGCCGATGCGAATGAAGACCGGATCCGACATCGTGCCCACGCGCGCCTTGCCGCCCACCTCGCCTTTGAGCGCCTTCGCCTCGCTGCGCATCGCCTGGGCCGCGGCCAGAACCTTCTCCGCGTCCGCCAGCAGCCGCTCACCGGCTGAGGTCAGCACCATCCCGCTGGACGTGCGCTCGAACAAGGCGAGTTCGAGCTCGTCCTCGAGCGCCTTGATCTGCGCGCTTACGGCCGGCTGGCTGACATGCAGTTTCTCCGCGGCCCGGGTCAGGTGACCGGCCTCGGCCACGGCGACAAAACTGCGTAGTTGGTAAAGCTCCATATCAGAACCGTTTTTTTAGGCTAACCATGACCGGACCCCGGCCAATAATTGTTGCAATGCATCATGGTATTAGACACAGTATAACCCAAAGCGATGGCGACTATCCGAACATGCGATTGGATAACTCGGCTCCAGGTCCGTAATATCGTGCACATAAAGCACGATACCTGTGCTGAATCAACCGGATTTAGAAGGAATATGCCATGAGACTTTATGCCCCCCTGTACGAAGGTGATAGCTTACTGCGCCCCGATGCCGCCCTTGGCGAGCGCGCCGCCACGGTTTGCAGGACACCTGCTCCTGCGGTCGATTTTGTGCGCAGCAATAACCGAGTGGAAGCCGCGAACGAAACCGTGCTCGATCTGCATGCGATCGAACAGACCGCCCGCACCATGCGTGGCGCCGCGGTCGCGCGCCTGCTGAAAGCCGCCTACACCGCCGTGGTGGACTGGCTCGAACGCATCGAAACCCAGGAACGCGACAATTTCTTCGCCGCGTCCGCGAACCTCGCCGACCTGGAGCAGCGCCAGCGTCACTGGGAACGCACTGGCCTCACGCACTACTGATCCCGCGCTTCTGATCCGACGGTGTCTGAGCTTCCGCCTCAGGCACCTGCCGGCTGGCAACATCCGGATTCCCCCGCAGGCCCCGCGCCTGCTTCCACTGCAAGTGTACTCCCGGCCCGCCGCGAACTACGCGGAGTGTTTGCCCCCATGCCGCGGCGACATTTGTCACGGGCTGGACTTGTAGTTGGTCTATGCTTACGCCTGAGTTCGAACTGCAGGGGAAGATTGTAATGATGCGGGAATTTTCACGCCGAGAGTTCCTGCAGGCGCTCGCCGCCATCGGCGCAGCGTGCGCGTCGCCGGCGCCGCGCGCACAGGGTCCGCTGCGCTTTGCCGATGATCCGTTCAGGCTCGGCGTCGCCTCGGGCTATCCGCGGCCCGACGGCGCGGTGATCTGGACGCGTCTCGCGCCCGACATTGCCCAGGCGAACGGCGGCCTCGATCCGGTGGCGATTCCGGTGCGCTGGGAAGTGGCGCGCGACGAGCAATTCGCCTCGATTGCAGCCTCGGGCAGTGTGGACGCGGCGCCCGAATGGGCGCATGCGGTGCACGTCGAGCCGGCCGGCCTCGAAGCGGACCGGTGGTACTGGTACCGCTTCATCGCCGGCGGCGCGGCGAGCCCGGCCGGGCGCCTGCGCACCGCGCCTGCCGCGGGCGCCAGCCCCGCGCGCCTGCGCTTCGCCTTCGCCTCCTGCCAGCAATACGAACAGGGCTGGTTCAGCGCCTACCGCCACATGGCGGGCGACGACCTCGACCTGGTGGTGTTTCTCGGCGATTACATTTACGAATCGTCCTGGGGGCGGGAACACGTGCGCAAGCACGACCGCCCGGAGCCCTACACCCTCGACGACTACCGCGCGCGCTATGCGCAGTACAAGAGCGATCCGGACCTGCAGGCGGCGCACCGGGCGTTTCCGTGGATCGTCACCTGGGACGATCACGAGGTCGACAACGACTACGCCAACGATCGCCCCGAGGACGGCATGCCGGCAGCGCAGTTCCTCGCGCGGCGGGCGGGCGCGTACAAGGCGTACTACGAGCACATGCCCCTGCCGTCGGTCATGCGGCCCGAGGGCCCGAACATGCGCATCTACACCAGCCTCGCCTGGGGCGCGCTCGCGAACTTTCACATCGTCGACGACCGGCAGTACCGCGCCTGGCAGGCATGCCCGAAAAAAACGGGTGGATCGAACGTGGTCGATCCGGAGGTGTGCGCGGAAATCCGCGACGCATCGCGCTCGCTCTTGGGCGCCGAGCAGGAGGCCTGGCTCGATCGCGGCTTCGCCGCTTCGCGCGCGCAGTGGAACATTCTCGCGCAGCAGACGCTGATG
>JADGRR010000317.1 GCA_017880745.1 Burkholderiales bacterium | reverse complement strand
CTTGATGCGCTGCGCCGAAGACACGGCCAGCGCGCGCAGTTTGCCCGCGGCCACCAGCGTCATCACCGACTGGGTGTTGGCGAACATGATGTCCACCTGGTGGCCGAGGAGATCGGTGACGGCCGGCGAGGCGCCTTTGTAGGGGATATGCAGGAATTTCACCCCCGCCTTGCGCGCGAACAATTCACCCGCCAGATGGCCGACGGTGCCGCTGCCGGCGGAGGCCATGCTCAGGGCGTCGGGCTTGGCCTTGGCGGCCGCGACCACATCGGCGAGGCTGCGATAGGGCGAATCGGCGGCGACCACCAGTACCATGGGCTGCGCGGAAACCAGCCCCACCGGCGCGAAATCCTTCAATGCGTCGAACGGCATCTTCGCATACAAACTCGGGTTGATCGCGAGGTTGGCGGTCTGGCCCATGCCTATCGAGTAACCGTCCGCAGCGGATTTGGCCAGCGCGTCCAGGCCGATATTGCCGCCCGCGCCGGGTTTGTTGTCGATGACCAGGGTCCACTTCGTTGCAGACGAGATCTTTTCCGCGAGCTGCCGTGTCAATACATCGGTGCCACCGGCAGGCGGAAAGGGCACGATCACCCGAATCGGCCTGGCCGGCCATGATTGGGCGGGCGCGATCGCGGGGAGGCACAGCTGAAGACCCAGGAACGCCGCGCCTGCGAGTATCGCTCTGCGTGAATTCATGAAATGGAGTCCTTGGTGCATGATTGAACGGGGGCGGCGTCGACCACGCCTTCCTGCATGAGGCGGTCGATCGCGGCAGCGCTATAGCCAAGGCCGGCGAGCAAAGCACGCGTGTGGCTGCCCGGCAGGGGCAGGTCGAGTTCCGTGCCGAAGCGGCGGCCTCCCATCTCGAACGGCAGCTTGGGCGTTTTCACCCGGCGGCCGTCGGCGAGCGTGATTTCGGCGAAACCGCCCGAGGCGTTCAGGTGCGGATCCTCGAACAACTCCTCCGGCCTGACGATGGGCGCATAGGGCAGGCCGGCGCGTTCGCAGGCGTCCATCAGTTCCGCCTTGCTCATGCGCGCGAATCGCGCGCGCACCAGGGGCAGCATGCGCTCGCGCGCGTGCACGCGCTGATTGTTGGTGGCAAGCGACGCGTCGGCGGCAAGTTCGGCCATGCCGAAGTGCTCGCAGAACACTTTCCATTGCGTGTCGCTCACCACGCCGACGAACAGTTGCCCGGCGTCGGCGGTGTCGAATACGTCGTAGATGGCCCAGGCGGACAGCCGGCTGGGCATGGGCGCAGCCGCTTTGCCGGTGACCGCGTACTGCATCATGTGCTGCGCCACCAGGAACACATTGTTCTCGAACAGCGCGCTTTGCACGAACTGGCCGCGACCGGTGCTGTTTCTTTCGTGCAGCGCGGCGAGGATGGCGATAGCGCCGAACATGCCGCCCATGATGTCGTTCACCGATGCGCCCGCGCGCAACGGGCGGCCCTCGGGGCCGGTCATGTAGGCGAGGCCGCCCATCATCTGCACCACTTCGTCCAACGCCGTGCGCTGCTGGTACGGCCCGGGAAGGAATCCCTTGAGCGAGCAGTAGATGATCTCGGGCCGGAGTTTCTTCACTTCCCCGTAGCTGAGGCCGAGCTTGTCCATGGTGCCGGGGCGGAAATTTTCCGTGACTGCATCCGCGGTCGCGAGCAGCTGTTTCACGATCTCGATGCCCTCGGGCGATTTCATGTCCACCGCCAGGCTCTTCTTGTTGCGGTTGTACGTGGCCCAGAAGCCGGCGCCGGTGCCGGTCAAGCGGCGCGTGCTGTCGCCCTCGAGCGGCTCGATCTTGATCACTTCGGCGCCGAGGTCGGCGAGCACCAGGCCGCAGGTCGGACCCATGACCATGTGCACGAACTCGACCACGCGCACACCGGCAAGCGGCAA
Source organism: Burkholderiales bacterium (assembly GCA_017880745.1). Classification (GTDB taxonomy): domain Bacteria; phylum Pseudomonadota; class Gammaproteobacteria; order Burkholderiales; family SG8-39; genus 2-12-FULL-64-23. The sequence continues at coordinate 2,552 of JADGRR010000317.1, read as the reverse complement.
CGCGCGCGGACGCCGCTCGTGCGTTGCGCCCATACGACCCTGCGCCGGCTCTTGCGTGGCAGCCATAATCCCCCCCTTGAGTTCAGGCCGATGGGCTGGGATAGCGCCGGTGAATGGCGTCGATGCCGGCCAGTGTGTCGGCATCGAGCTCGATCTTGACGCTGTCGATGTTCTGCTTCAGCTGCGCCAGGTCGGTCGCGCCGACGATGGTCGAGGCGACGAACCAGCGCGTGCGCACGAAGGCAAGCGCCATCTCGGTCGGGCTCAGGCCGCGGCTTTGCGCGAGCTGGGAATATTCGTCGGCTGCGGCGCGTACCAACTCGCGCTTGTAGCGCTCGCCGAAGTCGGCGTAGCGGCCCAGCCGGGTTCGCGGCGGCATCGCGCCACCCGAAAATTTCCCGCTGAGCATGCCCATCGCGAGCGGGCTGTAGGCGAGCAGCGGCACCTTTTCGCGGAAACTCGCCTCGGCCAGCTCGCTGTCGAACATGCGGTTCACCAGGCTGTAGGCGTTCTGGATCGTCAGCGGCGGCGGCAAGCCGTACGCGCGCGCCAGGCGCACGAACTCGCATACGCCCCAGGTGGTTTCGTTCGAGAGACCATAGTGGCGGATCTTGCCGGCCTTGATCAGCCCCGCCATGGTTTCGATCTGCTCCAGGATCGGCACGACAGGCGTCTCCTTGGACGGATCGTAACGGGTCACGCCGAACATCGGCACGTTGCGCCCGGGCCAGTGCATCTGGTACAGGTCAACGTAGTCCGTGTGCAAGCGCGCGAGGCTGTCGTTCACCGCCGCGGTAATGTTCTCACGCGTGAGTTCGGTGCGCCCGCCGCGCACCCAGTCGCGCCGCCCCGGTCCGGCGACCTTGCTCGCAATCACCAGCCGGTCGCGCTGCTGCTCGGCTAGCCACGAACCCAGATAGGCTTCGGTGCGCGCGTAGGTGCGCGCGCTCGGCGGCACCGGATACATTTCCGCGGTGTCGATGAAATTGATGCCGTGGGCTAGCGCGAAATCCAGCTGCAGGTGCGCGTCGCGCTCGCTGTTCTGCTCGCCCCAGGTCATGCTGCCGAGGCAGATTTCCGATACGCGCAGATCGCTTTCGCCGAGCTTGTTCAGTTTCACGCCATGCTCCAGGAAGAATCGTGCTTCACAATTTCGGCGGGATCAGGCCCATATGCATGCCGCTGTCGACCATGATCGTCTCGCCGGTGATCAAATCCGCGCCCTCGATCAGCCAGACGATGACGGCGGCGACTTCCTCGGGCGTGCCCGGACGGCCGAGCGGCGTGCCCTGCCGGTAGCGCGCCTCGATCGCCGCGTAACGCGGGCCATAGCCTTCGCGCAACCACTTGGTGTCGACCATGCCCGGACAGACCGCATTGACGCGTATTTCCGGACCGAGCACGCGCGCGAGCGACATCGTCAGCGTGTTAAGCGCGCCTTTGGATGCGGCATAGGCGATGCTCGATCCCAGGCCGTTCTTGCCCGCGATCGACGACACGTTAACCACGGCGCCGCGGCCGCCCTGTTTCATCGCCGGCGCGCAGGCGCGCACCATCTGGTAGCCGCCGACGACGTTGACTGAGTAAATGCGCTGAAAATCCTCGGCCGAGAGCGCATCCAGATCGGCGTGATTGGCGAACTTGGTTGTACCGGCGTTGTTGACCAGGGCGTCGATCCGGCCCCATTTGTCCAGCGCAGACTGCGCCAGCCGCCGGCAATCGGCATCCTGCGCGACGTCCGCTTTCACCAGCAGCGCTTCCCCTCCAAGCTTCGCGCCCGCGGCCTCGCAGGCCTCGAGCGTTGCGCGCGCCGCGGCCCCGCTCTTGCTGTAGTTGACCACCACGCGCGCGCCCCGCCCGGCGAGCATGATGGCGCTGGCGGCGCCGATGCCGCTGGCGGAGCCGGTGACGATGCAAACTGCGTTTTTCAATTCCATGGTTCAGCCTCGAAAAATTGAATCAAATGGATCAGACCGTCGCGACCGGCGTCGCCGGAGAGCCGACTGCGCCGGGCAGCCTGAGCGGCGGCGCGGTAAGCAGGAAGCGGCTGCGCCGGTTGGCGCGCAGCCACTGCGCAAGCTCGCTCAGATACCAGATCTCGCCCAGGTGCACGCCCAGCTTGAACAGGCAGTGCTCGTGCAGCGGCATCGCCGGATGCTGGCCATCGACGGCGCGCGCTGGCAGCAGCTCCACGGCGTAATTATCCGAGATCAGCGCCGCCACGCCGCTCGCGGTGATCCACTGCAGCAGCTTGTCGTCGCGTCCGTCCAGGCCGAGGTAGGCGGCGTCCAGTTTTTTCATGTCGACGTCGCGCTGCATCTCCAGGATCACGTCGCTCCAGCCGGTGTGGAAGCAGGCCATGTCGCCTTGCTCCACCTCCACCTTGTCGGCTTCCATCACCCGCATCAGCTCGTCGTAGCCCACCGCCTTGCGGCAGCGGCCGAAGTGCGCATGGAGATCGATCATCACCGCCCGGCCCTGCACGCAGGTCTCGGCCATGTTCTCGATGCCCAGACGCTTCGCCTCGCTGCCTTCATAGCAGCCCCAGGGTG
>JADGRR010000316.1 GCA_017880745.1 Burkholderiales bacterium | reverse complement strand
GGCGAGAAGAATCCAGCCCAGAACCCATCCCGACAGGCGGATACCGGAAAAAGCCAGTCCGATTCCCAGCAGCAGCAGCACCAGCGACAGCGCCGGAATGGACAGCAGAGAATCCATCACCACAATGAGCCTTCGGGGGACAGCATTAACTGGACTTTGCCGATTAAGCTACCAGCCAGTATTGATGAAAATCACGCAGGATGGAGATTGAGCGCGAGCGGCCGAAGGACTTGGACCTGTGTGATGACGCCCATCCTCACTCGCCTTCAGGCGCCAACCCTCGCCGGCCGGCGCAGGTTTTCCCGCTTTGACGAAAAGAGCTAGAGTCTTGATCGCGACCGGAGCGGGCGGGTTTAGAATTTCCGATGTGGATCGAGGAAGGTACGGTGACCGTTATGAAACAGACCGATAAGAGCACCCGCGCAGTTGCGACAAGCCGCGCCATGAATCGCGCGGAATTCCTGAGGCTGACGGCGCGGGTAGCGGGCGTCTGCGCCGCCGGCAGTGTATTCGGACCCGTGGCGCTTGCGCTCGGCGCCGAGGCCGAACCGGATCCGGCGCCGGTCCAGCGACGCGCGATTCCTTCCTCGGGACAGATGCTGCCGGTAATTGGCGTCGGCACGGCGGTCGCATACGAACTCGATACGGCCGACGCGAAGTTCCCGGTCCTGGTGGAGACCGTGCGGACGTTTCTTGCGCATGGCGGCGCCGTGATCGACACCTCGCCGACCTACGGCCGGGCCGAGAAAAGCCTCGGGGAGATCCTCCGCCGCATTGGAGGGCGCGAACGCGCGTTCCTCGCGACCAAAATCAGCACGACCGGGGAGCAGGCGGGCATCGACAGCGTCGTCGCCTCGCTGCGCGATCTGGGAACCGATCGGATCGATCTGCTGCAGGTGCACAATATCCGGGACACGGAAGTTCATTTGCGCACGATCCGCCGGCTGCAGGACGAAGGGAAGGTGCGCTACGCCGGGATCACGACCTCGTTTCGCAACAGCTACGGTGAGTACGAGCGCATCATGCACCGCGAAAGGCTCGACTTCATCCAGATCGACTATGCCCTCGACAATCGGGTTGCGGAGGAGCGCATCCTGCCGCTTGCGCACGACCGAGGAATGGCCGTCCTGATCAATCTTCCGTTCGGCCGCGGGCGGCTGTTCAGCAAGGCGCGCGGGCGGCCGCTGCCGCCGTGGGCGGCGGAGATTGACTGCACCAGCTGGGCGCAATTGTTCCTCAAGTTCGTATTGGCGCACCCCGCGGTGACGGCCATCATCCCGGGCACGGACCGCCCGGAATTTGCGCTCGACAACCTGAACGCGGCGCGCGGACGCGTTCCCGACGCGCGGATGCGGGAGCGGATCGTGGGCTACTGGGATCAACTCGGCTGACCCCTTGCGGCGCGTCCGGGGGAACCGGATACTCCTCGGAGCGCTTGAACGCGTCGAACGGTGCGCGGGGAGGGGGCGGTTAGGTTCGGTCGCCTTCCGCACCGGATCGAACCAGCTGGCCCGACGGCGGACTTGTCGCGGCGTCCTGGAACTGTGCCTGAATCTCCTTCACCTTTTTCGCATTGAACAGCAGCGCGTCGACGCAGTCCTCGTCGAACTTCGAGCGTGAGAGCTTGCGCAGCCAGGCAAAGGCCTCATCGTCAGTCCACGAAGGTTTATAGGGGCGCGAGCTGGTGAGGGCATCGAAGACATCCGCGACGGCAACGATGCGTGCCTCGAGCGGGATCTCGCGCCCGTGCAGGCCGTGGGGGTAACCGCCTCCGTCCATGGTTTCGTGGTGCGACTCGGCGATGTGGCGCAGGAGGTCCAGCCCGTCGAGGTGTTCCAGGCCGAAATTGTGGGCGATCGCTTCGATCATTTCCAGGCCGCGCACCGTGTGCTGCTTCATTTCGTCGCGCTCCGCCATCGACAGCCGGGCAGGCTTGAGCAGGATGCGGTCGGGCAGGGCGAGCTTGCCGATGTCGTGCAGCGGGGCGAACTCGAAGATGCGCTCGATGGCAGCGTCGTCCAGAGACGCGGCACCGGTTGCGGCGAGGTGCTGGGCGATCAAGCGGGCATAGCGGGCCATGCGATCGATGTGCCCGCCCGTTTCCGGATCGCGGAAGTGCACCATGTCGTGGGCCGTCTTGACCGCAGCCGCAAGGAGCCGCACCGCGAGCATTTCTGCGGTGACGACGGCCGAGATCAGGTGTGCATACACGTCGAGCGTGCGCAGCGCCGGCACGGCCAGCGCGCCCGGACTGCGCGAGTTGAAGAAGATGAATCCCCAGAACGAGCCGTCGAGATACATAGGGAGGGTATAACTGTAGCGGTATCCTTCCTCCGCGATGACCCTGGTGTGCAGGTGGCGCCCCTGGCGGAAGAGTTCGAGGTCATTGACCACGCGCGGGCGGCCGGCGCGCAGGATTTCGGTGAGAGAGGGCGAGTCTGAGAGCCGCGCTTCGTAGCGCACCAGGCTGTTGCGCCCCGGCGAGCTGGCGAGGAAGGTCTTGAGCAGATCGGTGGCCGGGTCGTAGGCGACGACCGAGATCCGGTCCACGAACTCGATCTGCGCATAAAGCGCCTCGTGGATCGATGCGAGCTTCTGCTCGAGCGGCACGCTCCGGTTGAGAACGTCGAGCGGGTCGGCGTGCTCGTACAGCCCGCTATCGGATTCGTGTTCGTCCATGCAGGAGCCCTCCTCGCAATCTTGTTGAACCCCCGTAGCAGCATTGCCGGCCGGCGGATACAGGCCACTTTATCAGGAACGTGGCAAGGCGTAGCAGTTGGGGAAACGCGACTGCTGCCCTTCAGCGGCGCACGCATGCGGACGAGAGCACTTCCGGATTCACGACATTTATCGGCGCACCGGCCGCGCAGGCGGTGATCTGGTCGAAGATATCGGCAAACTGAATCTCGTACTCATCGCGCGAGACGTAACCGATGTGGGGAGTGCAGACGACGTTTTCCATCAGCAGCAGCGGATGACGCCGGTCCAGCACCGGCTCTTCCTCGAATACGTCGACCGCCGCCATGCCCGGGCGTCCCGCGTTCAAGGCGTTCACCAGCGCACCGGGCGCGATGAGCTGCGCGCGGCTCGTGTTGACGATCAGCGCCGCAGGCTTCATTCGCGCCAGGTCGCCGGCGGTCACAATGCCGCGCGTCGCTTCGACCAGCCGCAGGTGCAGGGAAATGATGTCGCATTCCCCGAAAAATGCGTCCCTGGAGCGCGCGGCAACGTAGCCGTCCGCTCGCGCGCGCGCAAGCGCGGCTTCTCGCGCCCAAACCAGCACGTTCATGCCGAATGCCCTGGCGTATCCCGCGACGACGGCGCCGATCCTGCCGTAGCCGTATATCCCCAGGGTCTTTCCGCGCAGCGTGCTGCCGACCCCGATTTGCCACTTTCCCGCCTTGAGCGCGTTCATTTGCTGGGGAATCTGGCGCATCGCCGCAAGTACCAGTCCCCACGTCAGTTCCGCGGCGGCGTACGAAGGCGTGCCGGCATGCTGACTCGACGACACGATCACGCCGAGCCGCGTGCAGGCATCGACGTCGATGTGCGGGTATACGCTGCGCTGGCTGATCAGCTTGAGTTTGTCCAGCCGATCGAGCAGCGGCGCGCGGATATGCGTCCGCTCGCGGATCAGCACCAGCGCTTCGGTGTCTTTCAGCCGCTCGGCCAGCGTATCGATGTCCTGAACGTGATCATTCCAGATCTTGACCTCATGGCCCGCCAGCTTGCCGAAACAGGCGAGCGTGTGCACGGTAGCGTGGTAATCATCCAGGATCGAGATTTTCACATCGCGAGGCTCCTATGGTCACGTCGGCTTGTCCCTCTTGGAGGAACAAGCGGGAGGCTACGGGCACGCAAAAGCCGTGTCAATTGGCAGGCTAATACCGCAGCCTGACGCAGGCGAGGCTGACCCGCCCTCACTCGCGCCGGTTTGCCGAAGCCGGCAAGAAAGCGCACGTTTTCCCCGCAGTCCGAGCCTATGCCGGGCGAGTTCGGCGAGGAATGGCATGGGTATATGATCGCTGTCTGATGAATCGGGGCCTGTATCGGCTTCACGATGCAGCTAAAGCGGCGGGGGTGGGATGGTGGGGTGATCCCGCCGCCATCTCGTCCCGGGACTATGGAAGGGCGACGCCCAAAGGCTGATGGAATGCAGATGCGGCGACTCGCGGTGATTTTTGCTTGCTCAGCGGCTATAGCCTGTTCGAACGGTTGCTCTTTGATCACGGCGCCCTATCGTGCAGCCAGGAATGTGGTGCAGGGCGGCGTATGGGTCGGGAAGAAAACCTATGTGGTTGCCGAAGGCACCACAAAAATCGTCTACAAAATTGGTGAATATACCTACGAAGTCGTCAAAGCACCCATCGAGTGGGCATTGACGCACGAGGAAATCAAGAGCATCGATGGACTTCCGGTGAAAGAAGCGATACGGCAGGGAAGGGTAAAGACCGC
>JADGRR010000315.1 GCA_017880745.1 Burkholderiales bacterium | reverse complement strand
AGTCTGGAATTCCGCGATGGCTCTTCCTAATGCTTTTACCTAGGCTCTATATCAGCTAAGTGTATGCTCACTGACATATAGGCGCCGAACCATCCGAGCACGGCGGCAAATGCGAGCAGGGCAAGGCAGTCGGGGAAACCGAAGAAGCCCAGCCGGAAGTCCGAACCGTAAAGCAGCGCCAACTCGAGGATGCTTCGGTTGAGAACGAGCATGCACAGATAAACGATCGCGAGCGCAGCCAGGGCACCGAGCGCGCCTTGTATCAGACCCAGGTAGAAAAAGGGGCGGCGAATGAAGCCGTCCGTCGCGCCGATCAACCTGCTCACTTCAATCTCGTTTTTCTGGGTGAGGATTTGCAGCCGTATGGTATTGAAAGTCACGGCCACCAGGCCAAAGGCCAGCAGCGCGGCCAGGATCAACACCGCCGTGCGACCCAGTGCGAGCAGGCTTTCCAGTTTTTTCACCCACGCAGAATCAAGCTGTACATGGGCGATTTTGGGGAGGGCCTTCAGTTCCGGTTCCAGCCTTTCGAACTCGGCCGCGCTGCCGCCGGTCTCGAGCACGAAGGCGTCGGGCAGGGGATTTGACTGCAGCGCGGCGATGACATCGGCCATGTTCTCGGAGCGCCTCAGACCCTCCAGCGCCTGATCGCGCGAAATGAAGCGCACCGAGCGCACGCCGGGCACCTGCTTCAATCGCGCCATCAGCGCAGCGATATCGGCCTTGCCCGCCTCCGGTGCGAGAAACAGGCTGACTTGCGGATTGCCCGTGACCTGGCGCGTGACGCTGCCCAGGTTTTGCAGCAGCATATATCCGCCGAGGGGCAGCGCCAAGGCGACACCGATCACCATCACGTTGAGCAGCGTGGCGATCGGATTGCCGGCCAGTCGCGCAAGCGTCAGGTTGAAGGTCTGCCAGTGTTGGCGCAGCCAGACGCTCACGGCTCCAGCCTGCCTTGCTTGAGCGTCAGCACGCGCGGATTGAGCCGTTGTACCAGGGCTTCGTCGTGGGTCGCAATCAGCACTGTCACGCCGACTTGGTTGAAGGAGCGGAACATCTCCATGACTTCGGCGGCGGAGGCGGAGTCGAGGCTGGCGGTGGGTTCGTCGGCCAGCAGGATGCCGGGCCGGTTGACCACGGCGCGGGCGATGCACAGGCGCTGCTGTTCCCCGCCTGAGAGCGTGATCGGGTTGGCCCTTTCCCGCGCCAGGAGGCCCACCTTGTCCAGCGCGGCGCGCGCGCGGCGCGCGGCGTCCTTGTGCGCGTGACCGGTGAAGGCGAGCGGCAGCATGACGTTGTCGAACACGCTCCGGTCATAGAGCAGCTTCTGGTCCTGGAAGATGAGCCCCAGGTTGCGCCGCAGAAACGGAATCGCGGGGCGGCGCATGCTGCCTACGTTCTGGCCGTTCACCAGCACGGTGCCGCTGGTCGGACGTTCGATGGCGGGGATCAGCTTGAGCAGCGTGCTCTTGCCCGCGCCCGAACGGCCGGTAATGAACACCAGCTCGCCTGGTTCAACGCTGAACGAGAGTTCGGCGAGCGCCTCGTGGCCGCCGCGATAACTCTTGCGCACCTGGCTGAAACTGATCATCGGCGAATGGGGAGCGAGGACACGCTCACTCCGAATCGAGCAGGGCCGCCGCGAAGTCCCGCGCCAGGAACGGGCGCAGGTCGTCTATGCCCTCTCCGATGCCGATGAAGCGTATCGGCACCGGGCGCTCTCTTGCGATGGCGGCGATCACCCCGCCCTTGGCCGTGCCGTCGAGCTTGGTCAGGATGAGACCGGTCAGCCCCAGCGCATCGTCGAAGGCCTTCACCTGGCTGAGCGCGTTCTGGCCGGTGTTGGCGTCGAGCACCAGCAGCACCTCATGCGGTGCGCCCGGTTCGGCTTTGGCGATGACCCGCTTCACCTTGCGGATTTCCTCCATCAGGTGCAGCTGGGTTGGCAGCCGCCCGGCCGTATCGGCGAGCACGATGTCGATATTGCGCGCGCGCGCCGCCTGGACTGCGTCGAAAATCACCGCCGCCGGATCGCCGCCGTGCTGGGCGATTACCGCGACCTGATTGCGCTCGCCCCAGATCGTCAGTTGCTCGCGCGCCGCGGCGCGAAACGTGTCCCCGGCGGCGAGCAGCACGCTTTTTCCCTGCGCCTGGAAAAACTTCGCCAGCTTGCCGATAGAGGTAGTCTTGCCGGCGCCGTTGACCCCGGCCAGCATGATGATGAAGGGGCGATGTCCTTCGATCGCCAGCGGTGCCTCAAGCGGCGCGATCAGGGCCGCGAGCGCCTCCTGCAGCTCGGTCTTGAGTTCCCGGCGCTCGGTGAGCCCCTTTTTTCGCACCTGTTGGCGCAAATTCTCCAGCAGGAACTGGGTTGCGGCGACGCCCGTGTCCGCGCACAGCAGCGCCGATTCCAGTTCCTCGTACAGCGCCGCGTCGATCTTGCCGCCGCCGAACAGACCGCCGATCTGCGCGCGCGTGCGTGCCAGTCCCGCCTTGAGTCGTCCACTCCAGGAAGGAACCGGCGCCGCTTCGGCGGATTGTTTGAGGAAGCTGAACATGGAAGCTCACGCGGCTGGCTGCAAAAACCGCTAAGATACGCTCCGATTTTAACAGGGAAGCTCTGATCAATGCGGCGACGCAATCAGAGCTTCCTCTGGCCAAGGGGGACTGTAAGGGGGCAGGGGGGCAGGGAAGGATCCCACGCCTCCCCTACACCCTCTTGATCGAATCATGCATAGAAGGGTGTCGATGAGAATCCGGATGTTTCGTCAGGTGCTTGCGCTAATTGCGGCCATGGCCGCGACCACCGCCGGCGCGCAGAGCGCCGCGCAGGAGCACAAACTCGCCAACGGGCTGCGCGTGATCGTGAAGGAAGACCATCGCGCTCCCACCGTGGTGCACATGGTCTGGTATGGCGCCGGCAGCATGGATGAGGTGAGCGGCACCAGCGGCGTCGCGCACGTTCTCGAGCATATGATGTTCAAGGGCACCAAGACCGTGAAAAGCGGTGAATTCTCGCGCCGTATCGCCGCTGCCGGCGGGCGCGAAAATGCCTTCACCAACCGCGACTACACTGCCTATTTTCAGCAGGTGCCGAAGGCCGCGCTGCCGCAGATGATGCAGCTGGAGGCCGACCGCATGTCCAATCTGCTGGTGACCGGCGCCGAGTTCTCGCGCGAGATCAAAGTGGTGATGGAGGAGCGGCGCCTGCGCACCGACGACCAGCCGCGGGCACTGGTGGCCGAGGCACTCAATGCCGAAGCCTATTTGGCTCACCCCTATCGCCGGCCGGTCATAGGCTGGATGAACGATCTGGAGCACATGAGCTATGTCGACGCGCGCAACTGGTATGCGCGCTGGTACGTGCCCGACAATGCCTTCGTGGTGGTGGTGGGAGATGTGAAGGCGGATGAGGTGTTCGCCCTGGCGCAAAAATACTATGGCCGGATCAAGTCCAGGCCACTGCCCGAACGCAAGCCCCAGCTCGAACCGGAACAGCGCGGCGTGCGCCGCGTCCTGCTCAAAGCCCCGGCCGAACTGCCTTATTTGCTGATGGGTTGGAAATGCCCGGTGCTGCGCGACGTGGACCGCGACTGGCAGCCATATGCGCTGGAGGTGCTCGCCGGCGTGCTCGATGGCAACGAATCGGCGCGGCTCAATCAGTCGCTGGTGCGCAACAGCCGCCTGGCGAGCGAGGTGGGTGCAGGCTACGACGCCACTGCGCGCGGCCCGGGGATGTGCATTCTGGAGGGGACCCCCAGTCAGGGCAGGAGCGCGGCTGAACTGGAGACGGGCCTGCGCGCCGAACTCGCCCGCCTCGTCAACGACGGCGTGGCCGAGGACGAGCTCGCCCGGGTCAAGGCGCAGGTGGTGGCGAGCCAGATATTCAAGCGCGATTCTGCTTTCGGCCAGGCGATGGAGATCGGCCAGTTCGAAACCGCGGGCTTGTCGCACAGAGACATCGACCGCGTGCTCGAGCGCATCAAAGCGGTGACCGCCGAGCAGGTGCGAGCCGCGGCGGCGCAGTACTTCGTCGACGACAAGCTCACCGTGGTCGTGCTCGACCCGCAGCCGCTGGACCAGTCGAAGCCACGGCCGGCGCCGCCGGGCACGGGGCGTTAGGTGCGCGAGGAGAGAGGCGTGAGCATCGAGGGGAAAAAGCTGGCAGCTCAATACAAGATCAGGGGATATCCCGCAAGGTGGGAGACCGAAGGTCGGGAGCACCCGAAGAGGTGTGGGAGACCGAAGGTCGGGACCACCCGAAGAGGTGTGGGAGACCGAAGGTCGGGACCACCCGAAGGGGTGGGGGGACTTTCCCCTCAAGGGGGATCGAGATCTTCGGGGCGCATCCCCGCATACTCCCCTAAATCAGGGGCCGTTTCGGCAATTCTGATGCGGCTTCTAAGCTCTTTGGCCGCGGCGGCAGCGCTATGGATGGCGGCCTCTGTTGCCCAGGCTGCGCT
>JADGRR010000314.1 GCA_017880745.1 Burkholderiales bacterium | reverse complement strand
GGTGCCGCGCTTCGAGGATGCGCTTGCATGCGATCGTGAATGCCGCGGTGCGCAGGGTGACGCGCGCCTGCTCGGCCGTTTCCCACAGCGCGTTGAAGGCGTCGCTCATGATCTTGTCCAGCCGCCCGTTGACCTCTTCCTCGGACCAGAAGTAGCTCGACAGATCCTGCACCCACTCGAAGTAGCTGACGGTCACGCCGCCGGCGTTGGCGAGCACATCGGGCACGACCACGATGCCGTGCCCGGCCAGGATATCGTCGGCTTCCGGCGTCGTCGGGCCGTTCGCTCCCTCGAGCAGCACGCGCGTGCGGATTCCGCCGGCGTTGGCGGCGCGGATCTGGTTCTCGATCGCGGCGGGAATCAGGAACTCCGACTCCAGTTCCCAGAACGCTTCGTTCGGAATGGTTGCCGCGCCGGCAAACTCCGTCAGAGGCCGCCCGGCTTCCTGATGTGCGCCAAGCGCGAGCACATCCAGACCGCGCGGATTGTGCACCGTCCCTTCGACCGTCTGCACTGCAATGACTCGCGCGCCAGCCTGGGCAAAGCAACGCGCCGCAGCGTTGCCGACGTTGCCGAAACCCTGGATGCACACGCGCGCGCCTTCCACGGCCAAACCGATCTTGGCCGCTGCCGCGCGCCCGCAGACGAACACGCCGCGTCCGGTGGCGTCGCGGCGTCCGCGGCTTCCGCCCAGGGACAAGGGCTTGCCGGTCACCACCGCGGTCGAGGTCGCGCCGTGCATGATCGAGTAGGTGTCCATCATCCACGCCATGATTTTTTCGTTGGTGTTGACGTCGGGCGCAGCGATGTCCTTGTCCGGGCCGATGACAATGCCGATCTCGCTGGTATAACGCCGGGTCAGGCGCTCGAGCTCGGGTTCGGACAGCTTGCGCGGGTCGACGCGCACGCCGCCCTTGGCGCCGCCGAAGGGCACGCCGATGACGGCATTCTTGATGCTCATCCATCCGGCCAGGGCCATCACCTCGGACAGGGTTACATCCTGATGGAAGCGCACGCCGCCCTTGCCCGGACCGCGCGAGCTGTTGTGCTGGACGCGGTAACCCTCGAAGTGCGCGACCGCGCCGTCGTCCAGCCTGATCGGAACATCGACGATAAGGATGCGCTTCGGGCGCTTCAGCGTTTCGACCAGGTACGCAAGCTCGCCCAGGGAGGAAGTCGCGCGCTCGACCTGCTGCAGGAATACGCCCCAGGAGCCGACGCCCGCCGGTACCAGGTAGGAGGGCAATGCATGCGCTGGGTTCATATTCCTAATCCGGAAACAATAGTCTTAATGCAAAGCATTCCTGCGCGGCTTTTGTGTGCTCTCCGGCCCCTGCGTCGAAGAGCCTCGATGCTCGATCAAGGCCCCGGGCACTCAGAGTTCCGGCGCCGCCAGCGCGATCTGCCGCCGCAATTCGCGGTAGCGCTGTTCGGCGTCCTCGCCGAACAGCGGGTCCGGGCCGGCCGGAGTGGCGGCCACGACCGCCTCCCAGTCCTGCGCCGTCAGCAGCTGTTCCGCGCGCGGCACGAGATCCCGGTCTTCCAGTGCAAGGTGGCGACGGTAGTACACGAGGTAGGTCGCGGCGGCAGCTTCTACCTTTGCACGCTCGGTCACCACGTCGTCGATGACCTGCTGCAGGTAGCTGAGCAGTTCCGTGCCGGCAGCGGCAATCACGCGATGCTCCTGCAGCATCTGCGCGATCAGCGGTTTCAGTCCAGGGTCGCGCTTGACCAGGCACGCAAACGCCACATCCTCGCGCCGATGATGATAACGATCCGGGAAATAGCGCAGATAGCTGACGACGTCGAGCATCAGCTCGTAGTTCGGCCCGTCGTCGGCATGGAAAGCAACCACCTGTTGCTCCAGCAGGTCGAGGAGCCGGGCAAAATGCCTGTGCTCGGCATGCCATAGGGCAATCGAATCAGACATGCGATCTCCAACCGGGAAGGCGGGCAGGCTAACGGCCGCCGGAGCCTCCGCCGCCGCCACTGCGACCGCCGGTCCGACCCATGGTCCTGCGGCCCCGATTCCGCGGGACGTTATGCGATTTTTCCGGCCGCGCCGCCTGCCGCTCCCTCGGACGTGCGTCGTTCTTGTGCATCGGACCCTGGCCCTTGATGCCGGACATCGCCTGCACCCGCCTGATTTCGTTCGCCACGACTTCGACGTTGAGCGCGAACACGGTGTCAGGGCCGTGCTCTTGCAAGGCTGCTTTCTCCTGCTCCAGAAGTTCGTGCAATTTGCGCAGCGCCTCGCTGCATGCCGCCGCCAGGCCCGACTCTTTCTCGGTTCCCTGCCGATGCATCTCGATCGCGGCGATGCCGTCGGTCACTTCGTCACTTGCCATTCGTGTGGCCATACCGATTCCTCTCTGTGTTTTCTTTTAAGGGTCGCGCTCGAGCGCTGCGACGGCACCCGGTGCCTGCTTGCGGCGCGCGGCTTATATCGCGCCCACTGCGGCGCCATGCCGCTTCAGAACTCCGCCAAAGGCTGCACGCCTCGGCGCGCCGATGCCAGCCTCGGGGCTGGATCAGGGGCCGCACCGCGCACGGCCGCGATGCGCGCCATTGATGAATCATACTATAAACGCAGCCCGGCTCGCGCCACAGCTTTTGATCAAAATCAAGCCTCGGGCTCTTTTATATTCATGCACCGGCGCAAAAAGCCGCAGCCGGCCTAAACCGTGATCACCAGCTTCTGGTAAAGGCCGCCATAGTAGGTTTCTTTGCGTATCTGCGCCGGGGTGACGCTGTCGGGCAGCCATTGCGCCAGTTCGTGCTGCCAAAGGTCCAGGGCGAAGGGCTCGAGCGCGCGCAGCACCGGCGGGAACAGGTAACGCAGCGGGTGCAGCCGCACCGGCAGATGATAATCGACCAGCACCAGCTTGCCTCCAGGTTTGACCACCCGCAGCGCTTCGCGCAGGGTCTGCCTGCGCGCCGCCGCCGGCTGTTCGTGCAGCAGGAAGAAAAGTATCGCCTGATCGTAGCTGGCATCGCCGAAACCGAGCGCGGTCGAGTCCCGCTGATGCAGGGTTACCGGCGCCGTGGCCGGCAGTTTTTGCCGCAGGTTGCGCAACTGGATCGGCAGCACGTCGACGATATCGAGCGAGCCGCCCGGCGCCACCCGGGCGGCGAGGTGCTCGGAGAAGTTCCCGTAGACGCAGGCAATCTGCAGCGTGCGCCCGGCGACTTCGCGCCCGAGCTCCGCCAGAGCGGCGTCGCGCAGCCGGGCGAAGTTGCCCCACAGAATCAGATTGACCAGCCACTGCCGTTCGAAAAAACTGACGGCATTGGGATGGACGTAAGCCCACCAGTAAGTATCCTGCAGGTAGCTTGGAATGGCCTGCGGCTGCAACGGATCGAGCGCTTTCTGCTCACCTTTGTAGTTCATGCATTTCGCCTTTCAGTGTCGCAGCTGCTGCCCGCAGGCGGCGGATGACAGCCCCTGCGCCCGCACAGTTAGCGCAGGGTCGCGTGCGAATCCGGCGTCGATTTACGCCGATCCGCAAAGCGCAATATGCCACATTCGGCAGTTGCGCGTGCCCACGGATGGCGCACGCCTTCGCCACGCATTGGCGGACCCGTCGGGCGCCAGAGCCGGCGCCGGGCGTCCCCCGGTTCGCGCAGGCTTGATATTGCTCAATGGGGCTGCACGCTGCCGGAGTAGATTGACGCGGGGGAAGTCTTCCTTGGAGGACGGTCTTGCACAGCAGCAATAGCCCGGTTTCACCGCATGCCGCCGCGACCGGCGCAGAAGGCCTGGACCGGCTGATCGCAGCGCTGCGCGCGCCCGCCTGCTATCCGCATGCGGTAGAGAACGTCGAACTGCTGCAAACCCACATTTCCTGCATCCTGCTCGCCGGAGATTACGCCTACAAGATCAAAAAGCCGGTGAATCTGGGTTTTCTGGATTTCAGCACGCTGGACGCACGCCGGCATTATTGCGAAGAGGAACTGCGCCTCAACCGCCGTACCGCGCCCGGGCTTTATCTCGAGGTGATCGCCATCGGCGGCAGCGAGTCGGCGCCGGTGCTGGGCGGCGCCGGGCCCGCGATCGAGTACGCGCTCAAAATGCGGCGCTTCGGGCAGGATGCCCTGCTCGACCGGATAGCGCGGCGCGGCGCGCTTACGGCGCAGCACATCGATGCGCTCGCGCCGGGCCTGGCAACATTCCATGCGGGCATAGAGCGCGCCGGCCCGGATCGGGCCTTCGGCTGCTCCGCGCGCATCCTCGCTCCCGCGCTGCAGAACTTCGACCAGATGCTGGAGTTGGTAGTCGCGAAAACGGACCTGGCGCTGCTCGCGCGGCTGCGCGACTGGACGGCGCGCGAGCACGCGGCGCTCGCCGCCGTGTTCGACGCGCGCAAGCGCGACGGCTGGGTGCGCGAATGCCACGGCGACCTGCACCTGGGCAACATCGCGCTGCTGGACGGCGTGCCGACGCCGTTCGACGGCATCGAATTCAGCGAGG
>JADGRR010000313.1 GCA_017880745.1 Burkholderiales bacterium | reverse complement strand
CCTGCGCGCGGCGCAGCACCTGATCCAGAGCCTGAACCCCCACCCCGGCGCCGCCTATTCGGCGACCGAAACGCGCTATATCGTGCCCGACGTCATCGTTAAGAAAGTGAAAAACGCCTGGGTCGCCGCTCTCAACCCCGATGCCATGCCCAAACTGCGCATCAACAGCATGTACGCGCAGATACTGCAGAACAAGCAACTCGCATCCGACGGCCCGCTATCCGCTCAGCTGCAGGAGGCGCGCTGGCTGATCAAGAACGTGCAGCAGCGCTTCGAGACGATACTGCGCGTGGCGCAGGCCATCGTGGAGCGGCAACGCCATTTCTTCGACCACGGCGAAGTGGCGATGCGCCCGCTGGTGCTGCGCGAAATCGCCGAAACCCTCGGCCTGCACGAGTCCACGGTGTCGCGCGTCACCACGCAGAAATTCATGTCCACGCCGCGCGGGATTCTGGAGCTGAAATATTTCTTCGGCAGCCACGTCGCCACCGAAGCCGGCGGCGCCTGTTCGGCCACCGCGATCCGCGCTCTGCTGAAGCAGCTGGTCCATGCCGAGGATTGCAGAAAGCCGCTTTCGGACAGCAAGATATCGAAGATTCTCGGCGAACAGGGCATCGTGGTGGCACGCCGCACCATCGCCAAATATCGCGAATCGCTGAACGTGCGCACGATGAGCATGCGCAAGTCCCTCTAGCTTCGACCCTCGAAAACGCTGTTGAGCAACGCCGGCCGCATCGCGCCGCACCAGCGCTACGATACCGAATGCCGGGCAACCTTCAACCGAACAGGGCAGCGCCGGCCGCTCGCGGCCACCTAGAACAGAGGGAACTGGGAATGAAACCGCACGTGAATCTCGGTCCCGCTGCCAGGGCTTGACCTGATATCCATGCGCCCGGCCACCTGCCGGACCCGCTCGGCCATCGCAGTCAGCCCGATGCCGGCATGCCCGGTGCGCTCGCCGGTGCCGCCGGCATCGAACCCGATGCCGTTGTCGCGCACGCTCAATTCCAAGTCATCCTCGCTCCTGCTCAATCTCACCCACACTTCAGTCGCGTTTGCATGCTGGGCGACATTGGTAAGCGCCTCCTGCACCACGCGAAAGCATGCGAGTTCCACGTCGCTACGCGGCCGCTCACCAGTTTCTGGCGCATCGAAATGCATGATCCAGCCGGCCACCTCGGCCTGCTGCGCGCAATGCCCGCGCAGCGCCGCGTAGAGCCCCAGTTCCTCCAGTTGTGGCGGGTGCAGATCCAGCGACATGGTGCGGACCCGCTCCAACGCCAGCCGGGCTATGGTGCGCGCGCTCTGCAGTTGGGCTTGCGCCTCCTTGCCGCAGCAGTGAGCTTCCAGTATTTGCAGGTGGAACATCAGAGTGGTGAGTTCCTGACCCGCCTGCTCGTGCAGCTCGAAGGCAATGTTGCGGCGTTGCTCCTCTTGCGCGCGGGTCATGCGTTCCGACAGCGTCTGCAGCCGGGTCAACGCCTGATCCAGCGCCTCCTCCGCCTGCTTGTGCGCGCGGACCTCTTCCCGCAGTGCCGCATCCAGCCGAACACGCTCCGCTGCCAGCCGATTGAAGCTGCCCATGAGTTCGCCGATCTCGTCTTTTCGCCCGACGGCGATCGGCGCCAGCGGTTCTTTGCCCTCGGTCATGCGCCGCATCGCGTCTCCCGCCTTTTTCAGCGGCGCCAGCTGTCGTGCCAGGACTAATCCCAGGATCGCCGCAACCGCCAGCGAAATCAGCAAGGCCGCCAGATAGATCTGGCGTTTGAGCGCCGCGATCGGCGCGAATAATTCCGCCGTCGGCTCACCGGCAGCAATCATCCAGCCGGTGGTGTCCATGTGCCGCCCCACGGACAATATCTCGAGGCCATATGAGGTCGTGGTGATGCCCGGCCCCTCGAACCCTTCTTCAAGCCGCCGGTCGAGCAAAGGATTTACGCCCTTCGCCGGCAGCCGCTGCATGATCCGATCCCGATCGGTGCTCGAAACGGTCAGGTGATCCTTGGGTGACAACACGGAGATGAAACCACTCTTTCCGACCTTGCTCAGTTCCAGGTTGCCGAACAGATTGAGGTCCGACGACATCGCGGCGCCGAACAGTACACCTGTTGCAGCGCCGCTTGCATCGCGAAGGGGCACGCCGATGCGAAATAGCGGCAGGCCCGCGGTACGACCGATCACGGGGGTGCTGACCGCCTGCTTGGCGCCCGCGATGATTTGCCGAAAAAAATCGGTGTCGCGTATCGAAGCCCCCAAGCGTCCGGCGACCGGCGGATACTCGGCGATATAGATTCCCTCCTTGTTCGTGACGATGAGGCCCAGCGGAAAAAGCGCCTCGGAAACTTTGCGTTGTTGGAGAATCTGCAGGATCTTCACCGGATCGCCCAGGACCTCCGGCGCAATCGACGCCGCAACGCCGTTCAGCACGTCGATTCGCAGTTGAAGGTCGCTGTCGAGGTCGGCGGCAATATAGCGGGCCGTGGCCGCCATCGATTTCATCAGCATGTTCCCGATATCGGCCTGTACCACCGCAGCCACACGCGCCGCAAGCCCCCAGATGCCGGCGATGAGCAGCACAAACACCATGAGCACCACCCGGGTCCTGAGGCTCATCGCGGGGAAGAGCTTGAACGTCATTTCACGCATCGCGTCGCAACGAAAAAGGGCGCAAGCCTAGCACGTATGCGAGGGGCTTTCCAGAGGCAGGCGCAGGCCGAGATTGAGTCTCGTTTGCCTGGCAGGAGCCGGCCGGCGTCCTGGCGCCGGTATTGCCTATAGATCTCTTTGCGCCCCTTGAGGATCGGAAAGGAACCTGGACTACCGGAAATGCCTGTCCTTCATCGTTTCCCGCAGGATGTGCTCGACGAAGCACCGCTTGAGCAGAAGCCCGTATTCGGCCCTCGCTGGATGAGGTTCGACATCGCGCTATTCCTCCATCGAGCTCTCCAGCCGGGAAACAGGCGGCGGCCAGCCCGGAATATTTCGTCTCCCGGGCTGTTTACTGCCATTGAAGATCCGCATCGGGAGCACACTCCTGCCGGACCGCGCTCGCGCTTGGCCGCGAGCATCCGGAATCGGCGCGAGCCTGGCTGCGTCCAGTTCCGGTGCTGGAACGGGCGCCGGTGCGCGAATCTAGACGGAGTCGGAACATGAATAAATATGTGATTGGTTTTGCCGCGGGCTTCATCGCCACGCTGCTGTTTCACCAACCCGCCCTCGCGACGCTGGCAGCGGTGGGCTTCGTCAAGGCGGGGGTCTATTCGCTGCAGGCGACCCAGCCCCTCGGCGTTCCAGCCGTCCTGTCGCTGTCCTTCTGGGGCGGGGTGTGGGGCATGCTCTTCGTTGCCCTCGAGAGCAGGTTTCCGCGAGGCGCCGCCTACTGGCTATGCGCGCTTGCGTTCGGCGCGCTTGGACCAACGCTGGTCGCGT
The DNA here is from genome assembly GCA_017880745.1 of Burkholderiales bacterium. Classification (GTDB taxonomy): domain Bacteria; phylum Pseudomonadota; class Gammaproteobacteria; order Burkholderiales; family SG8-39; genus 2-12-FULL-64-23. The sequence goes on along the minus strand of JADGRR010000313.1, from coordinate 1,067 downwards.
GGTTCGTCGTGGCGCCGATCAAGGGACTCCCGCTGGCCGGCGGCTGGCAGGTGCCGCGCATGATCACGGGTCTTCTGATCAACGGCGCTTGGGGCGTCGGTACCGCGCTGTTGTGCGTCCTCGGACAGCGCGCGTGGGGCGCTCACGCCAGCGCCAGTGTCAGCGCCAGTCCTAGGTAAGGGTCGGAAGTAAGGTCTTTTGCCATGCGACACGTCTCCTGGCGTAGCATATTCCGGCTGGCCAGGCGACGCGGCTTGTTCGCGTAAGCCGCAGGGCGGTACGGGCGTCATCCTCCGGCGTGCTGCGCGCAGGCACGGCCAGCCATTGACCGTCGCGCTCGTCGCCGACAAGGGCTGCGATGCCGATGCCACTGAATCAGAATTCACCCGGTGCTGGCGCTCGACCGTCAGCTGCACACCGCATTCACCTGCTGGATATCGGTAACGCCCCGGAGAACCTTCTCGATGCCATCCTGCCTGAGCGTGCGCATGCCGGCCGCGATGGCCGCGCTCCTCACTTCCGCGACGCGTGCCCTGGACTGCAGCAGCCGTTTCATCGCGGCGTCGGCCACCAGCAGTTCGTATAGCCCGATCCTGCCCTTATACCCGGTCTGATCGCAGTGCTCGCAGCCGTGCGCGCGGAACAAGGTGATCTTTCCGCCGGCGCCGCCATGACTTCCGGTCCATGCCTTCATCTGTTTGCGCGCATCGAGCGCAGTCTCGTTGCAGTATTGCGTCACCAGCGCTTCGAGTTCCGCCGCAGTCGGCACGTATCCGGTCTTGCATTCCGGGCAAAGCCGCCGCGCTAAGCGTTGCCCCAGGACGCCGAGCAGCGCGTCGGCGAAATTGAACGGATCCATGCCCAGATCTAGCAGCCGCACGATGCTCTCCGGCGCGCTGTTCGTATGCAGGGTCGACAGCACCAGGTGGCCCGTCAGCGATGCCTCGATGCCGATCTTGGCCGTTTCGCCATCGCGCATCTCGCCGACCATGATGACATCGGGGTCGGCGCGCATGAAACTGCGCATCGCGGCGGCAAACGTCCAGCCGATCTTGGCATTGACCTGG
>JADGRR010000312.1 GCA_017880745.1 Burkholderiales bacterium | reverse complement strand
CGAAGGGCACGCCGGTGGCGCAATGCTTCGCGGTGCCGCGCGCGGCACCCGAACTCGTCTTCGAGAGCTTTGATGAGGCGCACCAGGCGGCCTTTACAACGACCGTTTCCGAAGTGCTGGCCACGCCCGGCGTCTATCGCAAACGGTTTCGCGCGCGAAGGGGCCGAGCTTGAGTTCGGTCACCTCGCCCCGCTTGCGGGGAGAGGTCGGCGCGAAGCGCCGGGTGAGGGGGACTCTCCACGAGTCCGACCCGCCGAGACAGCCCCTCACCCCAACCCTCTCCCCGCGAAGGGCGGGGAGAGGGAGAAGTGGCCGAACGCCGCTAAGCCTTAGTCCAAACTCCCCTGATCAGCCCGCTCAGCGAGCGGCGCAATGCGGCTTCATCCAGCCATAGCCGGCCATGCGGCGCCGAGGTCAGCGCCATCGCGATGGTGCCGAACATGGTCGGACGCAGCCGATAGGCTTCCGCGTAAGCGCGCATGGCGCCGTCGAGGTCGCCCTTCTCCTGCAGCACGGTGCCGAGGTTGAGCGCGGCCTCGGCATGATCAGGCTTTTGTTCCAGCGCCTTGCGGTAGGCGCTGGCAGCGGCGTCGTAGTCACGCAAATCCTGCCGGACCAGGCCGAGATCGAACCAGGCCGATGCGGGGGCATCACCCGCCACCGCGCGTTCCAGCAGCGATGCGGCAAGCGCATGATCGCCATCCTCCCATGCCAGCCGCCCGAGCCGCGCCGCGGCCTCGATGTTCTGCGGCACGATTTTCAGGATCGCCTGCCACGCCTCGCGCGTGGCGGTCCGCAGGCTTGCCTGGTAGTGACTTGCCTGGTCGAGCGTGCGCGCCTTTTCCAGGAATCCATCCCGCTGCGGCGCCATCGCGATCGCGCGATCGAGGTGAGATAACGCTGCGTCAAAATCCTTGGCGGCGCGGGCGATGCGTGCGGCAAGCAGATGGGCGGCGGCATTGCCGGGCCGTTTTGCGAGACTGGTCTCGACATGGCCGCGGGCGGACTCGATCTCGCCCTGCGAAAACAGCACCGCAGCCAGCAGATGGCTGAGCATGGGATCGCCGGGATGGCCGGCCAAGCCCTGCTCGCACAGTTCGCGCGCTTCGTCGCGGTTACCGGCATTGAAGGCGGCGGTGGCGCGGCGAACGATGTCCTCGGCGGCGGGCTTGCTCATGCCGGCACATTAGAACAACGGGGCGGGCCTGCAACCCGTCGCGTCCATGCTGTTGAAGTGTCATTCCGGGGCGACGCGAAGCGTCGAACCCGGAATCTCGAAATTGCTTTCGCGAGATTCCGGGTTCGCGCTAACGCGCGCCCCGGAATGACGGTTTAGAGGGCCGCGGCTCCTTACTCCGCCGGGTCCAGCGCTGCGCTCAGCGTCGGATAATCCGTATAGCCCTTGGCGCCGCCGCCGTAGAAGGTCGCCTTGTCCGGCGCGTTCAGCGGCGCGCCGCGCTTGAAGCGTTCGACCAGGTCGGGATTCGAAATGAACAGTTTTCCGAACGCGATCAGGTCGGCTTCGTCAGCCGCGAGCACCTTGTTGGCGAGTTCGAGATCATAGCCGTTGTTGGCCATGTAGGCGCCCGAAAAGCGCTTGCGCAGCGAAGCGTAGTCGAACGGCGCGATGTCGCGCGGGCCGCCGGTGGCGCCTTCGATGACGTGGATGTAGACGAGCTTCAAGGCGTTGAGACGATCGACGATGTAGTCGAACAGCGGCTGCGGGTTGGAATCGGAGATGTCGTTGGCCGGCGTCACCGGCGAGATGCGGATGCCGGTGCGCTCCGCCCCGGCTTCGGCTGAAACCGCCTTGGAGACCTCGAGCATCAACTTCGCGCGGTTCTCGATCGATCCGCCATAGGCGTCGGTGCGCCTGTTGGCGCCGTCCTTGGCAAACTGGTCCAGGAGATAGCCGTTGGCGCCATGGATCTCGACGCCGTCGAAACCGGCTTCGATCGCGTTCGCGGCGCCGCGCTTGAAGCCTTCGATGATCCCCGGGATTTCCTCCAGCGTCAGCGCCCGCGGCTCCGATACATCGGCGAAGCCGTTATTGACAAACGTCTTGCCCTTGGCGGGGATCGCCGATGGTGCAACCGGCGCGTCATGGTTCGGCTGCAGCGAGGTGTGCGAGATGCGGCCGACATGCCAGAGCTGGATGAAGATGCGCCCGCCGCGCTCGTGCACGCGGTCCGTGACCTTGCGCCAGCCGGCGACCTGTTCTTTGGAGTAGATGCCGGGCGTGTCCTGATAGCCCTGGCCCTGTTGCGAGATCTGGCTCGCTTCGGTGATCAGCAGGCCGGCGGAAGCGCGCTGTGCGTAATATTCCACCGCCAGCGGGCTCGGCACCAGGCCGGCGACGGCGCGGTTGCGCGTCAGCGGCGCCATCACGAGGCGGTTGGCAAGCGTGATCGGGCCAAGTTTATAGGGCTCGAAGAGTTTGGACGGCGTGCTCATTTTTGTTGCTTTCGGTGGAGGCAGGGAAGGTGAGGAAGATACAGTTGAGTTGTGCACTGCGGAAGGCCGCGGCAAGCCGCGAGCCATTCGAAAAGCGCAGCCTAGCCCCGCACGATGCCGGCAAGATGACCTGCCTCAAGAAACAGCATGCGCATCGACGCAGGAAGATTCATTCGAAATCAGCGACAGCGCGGTATAGGCAGTCTCCCGAGCGGCGCCTTCGCGGTTTATTGTCGTCATTCCGGGTTCTCGCTTCGCGAGCCCCGGAATGACAATATTATTGGCTCATCCCGAATTATTGGCTCACGCCGAGAAAATCCCGCTTGCCGATTTCCACGCCGTTGTGACGCAGGATGCCGTGGGCGATGGCGGCGTGGAAGTAGAAATTCGGGAAGGCATAGCTGCTGGCGAATTGCTGGCCCTTCAGGGTCATGTTCGTCGGTCCCACCGGAAAAGTCACGTCGCGCGTGTCGGCACCGTCGAACTGCGCCGGCTTGAACGTCCTGACATAGTCGATGGTCCTGGCGAGCCGCTGCTTCAGTTCATCGAAGCTCTTCTCGGTATCGGGCGTGGTCGGCACCTCGCCGTGCGTGAGTCGCGCGCAGCTCTTGCCCGCGAAATCGCAGACGAGCTGGATCTGGCGGCTGAACGGCAGCATGTCCGGATAAAGCCGCGCGGAGAGCAGCACCTCGGGCTGGATATTCTTGGCCTTGCAGTGCGCCTCGGCCTTGGTGAGAAGCCCGGTGAGGCTGCCGAGAATTTGCAGGAAGGCAGGCACGGTCGCGTCGTAGAAGGACATGGAATGCTCTTTCGGTTGATTGGGAGTCGTTACTATGGTTCGGACATTTTCGCGTCATTGCCAACCAACGGGTCGCGCGAGGAAAGTAAGCTGGGCCTCGCAATGACGGAAATAGAGGCTACCGCGCAGCCGCGGCACCTGCGGCGCCGGCCGCCAGCGGATGCGCGCGGGGCCCGCGCATCCGCGCCAGCAGTTCGGCGGTGGGCCAGGAATCCGCGGGGAGCCCGTATTTGATCTGCATCGCCTTGACCGCGCTGCGGCTCTGCTGGCCCATCACGCCGTCGACCTTGCCGACATTGAAGCCCGCGCGCACCAGGAGTTGCTGCAATTCGCGCAGTTCGTTGAACGGCAGCTGCGCCACCGGTGCTGCGGGACGATGCATCGGCGCCGCACCGGTGATCCGTGCGGCAAGATAACCGGCGGTGGTGGAGTAGATCAGCGAGTTGTTCCACTCGGTGTAAGCCGCGAAATTGGCATAAGCCAGGAACGCCGGTCCCATCCGGCCCATCGGCAGCAGCAGCGAGGCCGGCAGTTCGTCATTCGGCAGCGCCTTGCCGTCGGCATAGGTGACGCCGAGCTGCGCCCATTTCGAGCGCGGCAATTGAATCGTGAGGTCGGCCTGGTCCCAAGGAAAATTCGGTTGAGAGGGCACGCGCACTTCCTGCAGCCAGGGCTCGCCGCGCCGCCATTTCAACCCGGTGGCGATGTAGTTCGCGGTCGAGCCGATCACGTCATCGGCACTGCGCAGGAGATCGCGGCGGCCGTCGCCGTCGTAATCGACGGCGTAGGTGAAGTAATGCGTCGGCAGAAATTGCGTCTGTCCCAATTCGCCGGCCCAGGAGCCGACCATTTCGTCAGGCGTGAGATCGCCGCGGTCGATGATCTTCAGTGCGGCGATGGTCTCGCCCGCAAACCGCTCGGAGCGGCGGCAGTCATAGGCCAGCGACACCAGCGAGCGCAGCGTCGGCAGATTGCCCATGTTGGCGCCGAAATCGCTTTCCAGCCCCCAGAACGCGGCGATGACCGCCGGCGGCACGCCGTACTCCTTCTCGGCGCGCGCGAAGGCGGCGGCGTGGGTTTTGATCATGGCCTGGCCCTGCTGCATCCGGTAGGCCGCAGCCATGCGCCCGGCGAACTCGGTGAACGCCTGCCCGAACACGCGCTGGCCGCGGTCGCGGTTGACGATGCCCTGGTCGTAGACCAGGTAGGGCGCGGTCTCGCTGAGCGCGCGCTGCGAGACACCGGCGGCAACCGCC
>JADGRR010000311.1 GCA_017880745.1 Burkholderiales bacterium | reverse complement strand
AATATGCTCGGCCTCGCGCGCGAGGAAATCATCAACGCGCTGTCGCTCGCCTGGGTCGACGGCCAATCGCTGCGCACCTACCGCCATTCGCCCAATACCGGATCGCGCAAATCCTGGGCGGCGGGCGACGCCACCAGCCGCGGTGTTCGCCTCGCGCTGATGGCCGCCAAAGGCGAAATGGGCTACCCCTCGGTGCTCTCCGCGCCGACCTGGGGATTCTACGACGTCCTGTTCAAGGGCAAGGAATTCAAATTCCAGCGTCCCTATGGCTCATACGTCATGGAACACGTGTTGTTCAAGATCGCGTTTCCGGCCGAGTTTCACGCGCAGACGGCGGCCGAGTGCGCCATGGCGCTGCACCCCGAGGTCAGGGACCGCCTGGGTGAGATCAAGAAAATCACCATCCGCACCCATCAGTCGGCGATCCGCATCATCGACAAGAAAGGGCCACTCAGCAATCCCGCCGACCGCGACCACTGCATCCAGTACATGGTCGCGGTGCCGCTCGTTTACGGCAGACTGACCGCGGGCGACTACGAGGACGCGGTTGCTGCCGACCCGCGCATCGACGCCCTGCGCGAAAAAATGGTGTGCGTGGAGGACAAGGGTTTCAGCCGCGATTACCATGATCCCGACAAGCGCTCGATCGCCAATGCGATCACGGTTGAATTCAAGGACGGCAAGAAAACCGGCGAAGTCGTCGTAGAATATCCCATTGGGCACCGCCGCCGGCGCAAGGATGGTGTCCCGCTCCTGGTGGAAAAGTTCAAGACCAACCTGGCGCGGCGCTTTCCGGAAAAGCAACGCAACGCGATCCTGGCGCTGTGCCAGGAACCGAAGCGACTGGATGCGACGCCGGTCAACGGGTTCGTCGATATGTTCGTAATTTGATATTCACCGCGGAGGACGCAGAGGAAAATCCGTTTTATATTCGACGTCCTAAATGCCGTCGCATGCCAAGAGCGACCATTGCGCGCTCCGCGCGCCAACCGTGTTTTCTGTACGGATGAAAAGCGTATCCGTACAGAAAACACGGTTATGGATAAAAGCAAGCGCGGCTTGGAGCGGTTTTTCTCCAAGATCGTCGATTACGCGCGGATGTGCTTTTCATCCGCGCGCAAGCGACGATTCGCGCGGACGGGACGCCGGCCGCGCAAGAGGAGCCACGTATTGAGCCACGTATAATTGGTTTTTTGGAGAAAGCAATGTTACACAACCTGCATAACACGCTGCAACAGTTCACACTCGCTTCCGGCAAGACCGGCAAATTCTTTTCCCTGCCCGCCCTGGAACAGGCCGGCCTCGGCAAGATTTCGCGCCTGCCGGTCTCGATCCGCATCGTGCTCGAATCGGTGCTGCGCAATTGCGACGGCAAGAAGGTGACGGAAGAACACGTCAGACAGCTTGCCGGCTGGAAGCCCAACACCGCGCGCACCAACGAAATTCCGTTCGTGCTGGCGCGCATCGTGCTGCAGGATTTCACCGGCGTGCCCCTGCTCGCCGACCTTGCGGCCATGCGCGGCGTCGCGCACAGGATGGGCAAGAACCCGAAAGTGATCGAGCCGCTGGTGCCGGTGGACCTGGTGGTGGACCACTCGATCCAGATCGACAACTACGGCAGCAAGAATGCGCTCGACCTGAACATGAAGCTGGAATTCCAGCGCAACCAGGAGCGCTACCAGTTCATGAAATGGGGCATGCAAGCCTTCGACACGTTCAAGGTCGTGCCGCCCGGCGTCGGCATCGTGCACCAGGTCAACCTCGAGTACCTGGCGCGCGGCGTGCACAAGAAGGACGGCGTGTACTATCCGGATACTCTGGTCGGCACCGACAGCCATACCACTATGATCAATGGCATCGGCGTGGTCGGCTGGGGCGTGGGCGGCATCGAGGCCGAGGCCGGTATGCTGGGCCAGCCGGTGTACTTCCTCACGCCGGACGTGGTCGGCGTGCATCTGAAAGGAAAACTGCGCGGCGGCGTCACCGCCACCGATCTGGTGCTCACCGTCACTGAAATGCTGAGGAAAGCCAAGGTCGTGGGCAAGTTCGTCGAGTTCTTCGGCGAAGGCGCCAGCGGTCTCGCCGTTCCCGATCGCGCGACCATCGCCAACATGGCGCCCGAGTACGGCGCCACCATGGGCTTCTTCCCCGTCGATGACGCGACCATCGCTTATTTCGAGGGCAGCGGCCGCAGCGCAGCGGAAATCGACGCGTTCAAATCCTACTTCAAGGCGCAGGGCCTGTACGGCATCCCGAAGAAAGGCGCCATCGACTACAGCCAGGAACTGGAACTCGACCTCGCCAGCGTGACGCCCTCGCTCGCCGGCCCGAAGCGCCCGCAAGATCGCATCGAAATCGGCAAGTTGAAATCCAAGTTTGCCGAACTCTACGCCCAGCCCGTTGCCGACAACGGTTTCGCCAAGAAGCCGGAAGACCTCCCCAAACGCTTCAAGACCCGCAGCGGCGTGGAAGTCGGCTCGGGCGACGTGCTCATCGCCGCCATCACCTCCTGCACCAACACCTCCAACCCGAGCGTGCTGCTCGCCGCGGGCCTGCTCGCGAAAAAGGCGGTCGAGCGCGGCCTCACGGTCAAACCGCACATCAAGACCTCGCTCGCGCCCGGTTCGCGCGTGGTCACCGAGTATCTCACCAACGCTGGCCTGCTGCCCTATCTGGAGAAGCTCGGTTTCTTCCTCGCCGGCTATGGCTGCACCACCTGCATCGGCAACGCCGGGCCCCTGGCCGAACCGATCGAGGAGGCCATCGTCCAGAACGACCTGGTGTGCGCGGCGGTGCTGTCGGGCAACCGCAACTTCGAGGCCCGCATCCATCCGAATCTGCGCGCCAACTTCCTCGCCTCACCGCCCCTGGTCGTGGCTTTTGCCATCGCCGGCACCATGCTGCGCGACCTGATGACCGAGCCGCTGGGCAAGGGCAAAGACGGCAAGGACGTGTGGATCGGCGACGTCTGGCCGACCAACGCCGAGGTCAACGCGTGCATGAAGTACGCGATGAATCCCGAGACCTTTCAGCGCCTGTATTCCAATCCGGGCAAGGACAATCCGCTGTGGCAGGGCATCACCTCGGCCTCGGGCCAGGTGTACAACTGGCCCAAGTCCAGTTATATCGCCGAGCCGCCCTTCTTCGAGGGTTTCGGCATGCAGCCGGGCATGATCGGCAACATTACCGGCGCCCGCGCCCTGGGCATGTTCGGCGACTCGGTCACCACCGACCACATCAGTCCGGCGGGCTCGATCAAGCCGAGCTCGCCCGCGGGCGTGTACCTGCTCGAGCACGACGTGCCGGTGGTGGATTTCAACAGCTACGGCGCACGGCGCGGCAATCACGAAGTGATGATGCGCGGCACTTTCGCCAACGTGCGCATCAAGAACCTCATGGTGCCGCTCAAAGCCGACGGCGCACGCGTCGAAGGCGGAGTCACGGTGATGCAGCCCTCGGGCGAGGCGCTGCCGATCTACGATGCGGCGATGAAATACATCGCGCAGGGCACGCCCACGGTGGTGTTCGGCGGCGAGGAATACGGCACCGGATCGAGCCGCGACTGGGCGGCCAAGGGTACGCAGCTCCTGGGCGTGAAGGCCGTGATCGCCAAGAGCTTCGAGCGCATCCACCGCTCCAACCTGGTCGGCATGGGCGTGCTGCCCTGCCAGTTCAAGGGCAGCGATACCGCGGCCTCGCTCGGCATCAAGGGCGACGAGGAATTCGACATCCTCGGCATCGACGGCGCGATCAAGCCGCAGCAGGATGTGACTCTGGTGATCCGGGGCAAAGACGGCAGCCGCCGCGAAGTGACCGTGCTGCTGCGGATCGACACCAGCATCGAGGTCGACTACTACCGCCACGGCGGCATCATGCCCTACGTGCTGCGCGAACTGCTTGCGGCTGCGTAACGCGTCGCGATATACACGTGCGCAAGGCGCGCGCGCCAGGAGCCATTGTCGCGCCGCGCTGCAGCCGCTGTTCCTGCTACCGGCCCAGATCCTGGATCGCGTCCACTACCCGTCCGGTCGCGACGGCAATCAGCAGAATGTCGGTCGCCACGCGCACGTAGCGATAGCCGGACGGCGGCGGGCCGATCTGTACCACGAGCGGCTGCGGCACTGCGTAATAGACCACGTCCCGCGGCAGCGGCCGCCCGAGCTGCCATTTCTTCGCCTGGCCCGGGGGCAGGCACCCGTTTTGCTTCTTCGCCAATCCGGGCGGGCAGCGGCCGCCGCGGAATTGCGCGTCGTAATATTCACGCACCACTGCGCGGTGCCGGTCCTCGAAGTGGCCGCGTTTATCGGCGGAAGGAGCGTTGCTGTCGCGCTGGTCCATGCGCTCGTCCTTGCCAGCCTTGCCGGCCTTGCCGGCGCCAGCCCAGGAGGGCTTGTCGGCCATCACCGGGCCCGCCGCCAGGAGTCCACCGATAACAAGCGCCAACGCGCATTTCGTCTTCAGGGCAATGGTTTTCATGCTGGGCAATGTGAGAGTTCACGGATAGTCTGCAAATAATGA
>JADGRR010000310.1 GCA_017880745.1 Burkholderiales bacterium | reverse complement strand
GCTCACTTACGGCTTGATCCTGATATTCGAGGAACTGAGGAGCGTGGTCTTCGGCGATGACGTGCACGGAGTGGCCGTGCCGGCGCTGCTGCAGGCCTCGATCCCGCTCACCGACACGCTCAGCTACCCGGTGTACCGCCTGTGGATGTCGGCGGTGTGCCTCGCGCTCGCCATCGGCATGTACCTGCTGATCCAGAAGACGCGCCTGGGCATGATGATCCGCGCAGGCAGCACGAACCGCGAAATGGTGCAGTCGCTCGGCATCAACATCGATCTGCTCTACCGGCTGGTGTTCGCGCTTGGCGTGGCGCTGGCCGCATTCGCCGGCATGATCGCGGCGCCGGTCTCCTCGGTATCTCCGGGCATGGGCAATCAGGTGCTGATCATCTGTTTCGTGGTGGTGGTCATCGGCGGCATCGGATCGGTGAAGGGCGCGATGCTGGCGGCGATCCTGATTGGCCTGGTGGACACTTTCGGCAAGGTGCTTCACGTCGAGATCGGCGGCGTGCAACTGCTGCCTGAACTGACGGGCATGATGACCTACCTGTTGATGGCGATAATTCTGCTGGCGCGGCCCGAGGGCCTGTTCGGTAAACGCGGTTGATGCGCCATTCTCGCCTCGCCGCTGCCGTACTGTTCGCCTGCCTGCTCGCGCTGGTGCTCTTGCCTTGGTTCGCCGAAAAGTATTACATCCAGCTTTTCACCAAGATGATGATCATGGCGATATTCGCCATGAGCTTGGATCTGCTGGTCGGCTACACCGGCCTGGTGAGCCTGGGGCATGCGGCGTTCTTCGGCCTCGCCGGCTACGTCCTCGCCTTCGCCGCACCGCAGTACCAGGCGGCCAACCTGTGGCTGTCGCTGCCGCTTGCGATGGCGGTCTCCGGACTGCTCGCCCTGGCCATCGGCGTGCTGGTGCTGCGCACCTCGGGCATCTATTTCATCATGGTCACGCTCGCCTTTGCGCAAATGGTGTTTTTCGTGTTCCACGACACCAAGATCGCCGGCGGCGCCGACGGCATCTACGTGTATGCAAAGCCGGTCGCCGCCATCGCCGGCTGGGAGCCGTTCAGCCTGGAGAACCACACCCATTTCTACTTCGTGGTGCTGGTGCTGCTGGTGCTGGTGTACGCCTTGCTGCGCATGCTGCTCGCGTCGCTGTTCGGCCGGGTGATCGTCGGTATCCGCGTGAACGAGCAGCGCATGCGCTCGCTCGGCTATCGCACTTTCCGCTATAAGCTGGTGTGCTTCGTGCTCTCGGGCGCGCTCGCAGGCATGGCGGGCTATTTCGCCGCGGCCCAGTTCGGCTTCGTCAGTCCCGATATCCTCGGCTGGCACCAATCAGGCAGCGTGCTCATGATGGTGATCCTGGGCGGCATGGGAACCTTGAACGGCGCAATCCTCGGGGCCTTCGCCATGATGCTGCTCGAACTCGGCTTTCAGGGGCTGCCCGTCGTGGGAGGGGTGGATATCGGCAAGCACTGGCAGTTGCTGATGGGCGGGTTCATCGTGTTCGTGGTGCTGCTGCTGCCGCACGGCCTGCTCGGCCTCGGGCGGCTCGCCTCGCGCTTGCTGCGAAAACCGGCGGAGGCGGGCGATGGTTGAAGCCGTGCTGCGCACCGAGCGCCTCACCAAGCACTTCGGCGGGCTCGCCGCGGTGAACGATATTTCGCTCGAGTTTTTCACCGATCAGATCCACGCCGTGATCGGCCCCAACGGTGCCGGCAAGACCACGCTCACGAGTTTGCTTTCGGGCGACCTGTTGCCTACGTCGGGGCGCATAGTCCTGGACGGCGAGGACATCGCCGGGCTGTCGGCAGACCGCGTCTCGCAGCGCGGGGTGGGGCGCAGCTACCAGAAGACCAATATCTTCCTGCCGTTCACCGTATTCGAGAACTGCAGGCTCGCGGCCCAATCGCGCCTGAAAAGTTCGATGCGCTTCACCCGGCCGGCGCTGCGCTACGACGACGTGTCGCGAGAGGCGCTGCGCGCGCTGGCGGAGGTGAGCCTCGAGCACCGGGCGCAGGAGCTGGCCGCAACGCTATCGCACGGCGAGCAGCGCCAGCTCGAGATTGCGATGACGCTCGCCACCCGTCCGCGCATCCTGCTGCTCGACGAGCCGCTCGCCGGCATGGGCAGCGAGGAATCGGCGCGCATGGTGGCGCTGCTGCAAAGGCTAAAGCAGGCGCACGCGATGTTGCTGGTCGAGCACGACATGGACGCGGTATTCGCGCTCGCCGACCGGCTGACGGTGATGGTCAACGGCAGCGTGCTGGAATCCGGCGCCCCGGAGCAGATCCGCGCCAGCGCCGCGGTGCAGGAAGCCTACCTCGGCACCGAGGAGCTGCACCAGTGAATGATGCCGCGTTGATCGATGCTCGCGGCATCCACACCTACTATGGGGTGAGCCACATTCTGCACGGCGTGGACTTCGTCGTGCGCCGCGGCGAAACCGTGGGTCTGATGGGGCGAAACGGCATGGGCAAGACCACGCTGCTCAGGAGCGTGCTCGGGCTGGTGCGGCCGCGCGCGGGCGAAGTGCGCATCGCCGGCGCCTTGATGACCGAGGCCGCCCCATATGCCATCGCGCGCAAGGGCATTGCCTATGTGCCGGAAGGGCGCGGTATCTTCCCGAGTCTCTCGGTGCGCGAGAACCTGGTGATGGCGGCGCGTGCCGGCGCGGACGGCCGCCGCGACTGGAGCTTCGAGCGCGTAATGCGGACGTTTCCGCGCCTGGCCGAGCGCCTCGATCACGGCGGCGCGCAACTCTCCGGCGGCGAGCAGCAGATGCTGACCATCGGGCGCGCGCTCATGACCAATCCCGACCTGCTGATCCTCGACGAGGCGACCGAAGGCCTGGCGCCGAAGATCTCACGCGAGATCTGGGGCATTATCGGCCAGATCAAGCAAGCCGGGATCGCAGCGGTGATCGTGGACAAGAACTTCGCCGCCGTGTCCGCCGTCGCCGATCGCGCCCTGATCCTGGTGAAAGGCGCCACGGTGTACGAAGGCAGTACCGCCGAGCTGCGCGCGCAGCCGGAGCTGCGGGTGAAATACCTGGGCGTCTAAGGTCGTCGTTATTTCGGTCAGGCGCGGCCAGCACGAATCGGCGGAGCGGGTTTCTTCGGCTGCTTTGGCTTCTTCTGTTCCCTTTTCTGCCTGTCACGGTTGCCCATTGCTTGTCTCCTTTCTTGGCGTTAATGGATAAACATTCGGCACTTTCGGCGCGAAGCATTCTAGCCATCGCTGTCCTGCGGCTAGGATAGCGCGAATCGGAGAAGGGCATACGGGGGTCGAACGTCGAAGCTACACGCTCGCAGGGAGCCCGCTTGCGGGCGACCCAACGCAAAGTTGGGGGTGGCCGGCGTTCCCATGAAGATCGGTTCGATAACGCTGTACTGTTTCACCCCAGGCCTCGATAAATTCCTCGGAGACGAATTCTCCGCCATTGCTCAGGATTGTTCGGACTGACGCCTTGTTGTCCTTTGCGCACGCAAGCCACGCTTCGGCCAGACCCACGTTTCGCGCGCGGTCACGCCCGCGTCACCGCCGGCACGTCGTCCTTGCCGGATTCGGGCATGGGCTCGACACGCATCTCGTCGGGCGGCGGTTCGTCGGGCGGCTCGGTCGCGGTTTCGGTCGCGACCACCTCGGGCGCGAGGAACCCGCCCGACTGGTGCCGCCACAGCCGCTCGTAGTGACCGCGCAAGGCGAGCAGCTCGTCGTGCGAGCCCTGCTCGACGACGCGGCCTTCATCGAGCACGATCAGGCGATCCATGCGCGCGATGGTGGACAACCGGTGCGCGATCGCGATCACGGTCTTGCCCTCCATCAGGCCGATGAGCTGCTCCTGGATCGCAAGCTCCACTTCGCTGTCCAGGGCCGAGGTGGCTTCGTCGAGCACGAGGATCGGCGCGTCTTTCAGCACCACCCTTGCAATCGCCACGCGCTGGCGCTGCCCGCCCGAGAGCTTGACGCCGCGCTCGCCCACGTGCGCGTCGTAGCCGCTGCGGCCCTTCCAGTCCTGCAGGCCGAGGATGAACTCGTGCGCCTGCGCCTTGCGCGCGGCCGCGCGCACCTGCTCGTCCGTCGCGCCGGGACGGCCGTAGCGGATGTTGTCGGCGATCGAGCGGTGCAGGAGCGACGTGTCCTGCGTCACCATGCCGATCGCCGCGCGCAAGCTTTCCTGCGTCACGTTGCCGATGTCCTGACCATCGATACGGATCGCCCCCTGTTCCAGTTCGTAGAAGCGCAGCAGCAGATTCACCAGGGTCGATTTGCCGGCGCCCGAGCGGCCCACCAGGCCCACCCGCTCGCCGGGGCGGATGGTGAAATCGAGGTGGTCCAGCACCGGTTTCGCGTCGCGCCTGCCGTAGGTAAATAGGACGTCCTCGAAGCGAATCTCGCCGCGCGACACTTCGAGCTTCTTTGCGCCGGGCCGGTCGATGCCGCTGTGCGGGACGGCAATGGTCTGCATGCCTTCCTGCACCACGCCGATGTTCTCGAAGATGCCGGTCACC
>JADGRR010000018.1 GCA_017880745.1 Burkholderiales bacterium | reverse complement strand
ACCTCGGCCGGCCAGACCTTCAGCCCGGAGGCGTTGATCATGCGCTTCAGGCGGTCGACCATGAAGAAATAGCCTTCCTCGTCCATGCGCGCCAGATCCCCGGTGCGAAAGAACTGTTTGCCCTCGATCTCGATGAACGCTTCTTCCGTGACCTTGGGGTTTTTCCAGTAGCCCTTGAACACCTGCGGTCCGTGGCTCACGATCTCGCCCACCTCGCCCACGCCGACCTCCTTGAGGGTGTCGGGGTTGATGATGCGGCTGTCGGTGTCGAAAATCGGAATGCCCAGGCATTGCTTCAGCGGCCGCTGCGGCGGATTGATGTGCGTGGGCGCGATGGTCTCCGACAGGCCATAACCCTCTATGTATTCAAGCCCGGTGAGATCGAGCAGCTTCTGCGCCACCGCTTCGGGCATGGCCGCGCCGCCGCCGCCGATCAGCCTCAGGCTGGAAATGTCGTAGTCGCCGAGCCTGGGATTGGCGAGAAAGTCGATTGCCATGGTGGCGATATTGGTCCAACTGGTGACGCGGTAGCGCTGCATCAACTGCGCCGCGAGTTCGCGGTCCCAGCGCTGCATCAGCACCACTGTGGCACCGGTGAATATCGGGCTGTTCAATACGCCCTGCATGGCAGTGGCGTGAAACATCGGCAGCGTGCCCAGTATGGTCGCATCGGTGGTCGTGCCGAACCAGGCTGCGCCGCCGATGGTGGTGCTCATGACTGTGCGGTGGGTGTGGATGCAGCCCTTGGGCTTGCCGGTAGTGCCCGAGGTGTAGGGCATGACGCATAGGTCGTCCGGTCCGGCCGTGTGCCGCGTCGGCGCCGCGCCTTGCGCAAGCGCATCCGCCCACAGCACCACGCCCTTGCCGCTCAGGTCACGGCGCGGCGCGGCCACCGCTTCGGGCAGCTTCAGGTCAGTAGGCGCGGAGACGTAATCGGCGTAGGCGGCGACAATCAGATGCTTGAGGCTCTTGCCCAGGTGCGGCACAATCTGCGCGTACAGTTCCTGCCCGCTGAGCGCGGTTGCGGCGTCGCTGTCGGCAATGAAATGCCCGAGCTCCTCGCTCAGGTTCATCGGGTTGACCGGTACCACCATGGCATCGGCGCGCAGGATGGCGTAATAAGCGATCATGAACTGCGGGCTGTTCTGCATGTACAGCAGAACCCGGTCGCCTTTGCCCACTCCGCAACGGCTCTGCAGGAATCCGGCGAGCGCGTCGACCTGGCGCTTGAATTCGCCGAAACCGAGTGTGCTGCCATAGAACACGACGAACGGCTTGTGCGGATAGCGTGTGGCCGAGACTTCGAGGTTGTAATAGAGGCTGGTTTCGGGCAGCGTCAGGTGCTTGCTCAGACTCCCGGGCCAGTGCTTGTAATGCCGATCCTGCATGGTCCTCCTCCTGCGGTCTTACCTCGCGCGCGAGGTGCCGCGGTTTCCTGCCAGCGTCCTCAGCCGTACTGCCGCGTCAGCCACTCCGCCACGCAAGCGGGCTTGTCCGATCCTTCGCGCTCCACGGTCACGTCCCAGGTGAGCTGGTTCCCGCCCTTGATGTTTTCGAAATTGGTCAGCACAAAGCGCGCGCGGATGCGCGAGCCGGCCGGCACCGCGTCGGTGAAGCGCACGCGATTCAGCCCGTAGTTGACGCCCATTTTCATCCGGCTAACGTCGACCGTGCTCTCCAGCAGGTGCGACAGCAGCGACAGCGTGAGAAAACCATGCGCGATAGTGCCGCCGTAGGGCGACTCGCGCCGGGCCCGCTCCGGGTCGATATGAATCCACTGCGGGTCGACGATGGCGCTTGCGAATTGATCGATGCGCTCCTGGCCGACCTCGAACCAGGGCGAAACGCCGACCTCCTGGCCGATGTGCAAATGCAGTTGGGTAATGTCGTTCATAGGCGGGCTATTCTGCCATGAAATTCGCGAGGCAACGCAGGCGCGATTGCGCCGCAGGCAAAACCGCCGCAGAATGCAGCCATTGGTTCGGCGCAAACCGATGGTAAAAGCTGGTCGACTGTTTCGGAGTGACCGAAACTGTCACTAAATTGGAGGAAAGCATGAAGGGCCAAGGTTGGAGCGGAACCGTTCCGTTTTCACCCTGGTTTTTCGTTTTGTAACAGGTTCTTCGAGCATGCCCGGCACCGCCAGACTGTTCCTTGTACTCGGCTGCATCGCCACGCTGTTTGCGGTTGTGCTCGGCGCCTTCGGCGCGCATGGACTGAAAACGCGAATCGCGCCGGAGCTGATGCAGGTGTACAGGACCGGCGTCGAATATCACTTCTACCACGCGTTCGGCATGATCCTCGTCGGGCTGGCCGCTTTCCATCTGCCGGAATCCGCCTGTCTCAGGGGCGCGGGCTGGGCCATGCTTGCCGGCATCGTGCTGTTCTCGGGCAGCCTATATCTGCTTTCGCTGTCCGGCCTCGGCTGGCTGGGCGCGATCACCCCTCTGGGGGGCGTGGCCTTCATCGCCGCCTGGGGTCTGTTTGCGGCTGCAGTCATCAGAACGCCATAGCGTGAGTGCTTGGCAGTTTCCCGGTTACGCAATCGTCCTGATCCTGGCGGTGCTGTTCGCGTGCGGCAGCGCCGCGCTCGCCTGGCCCCGGCGCAACGCCCGCGGCGGAACTGCGTTCGTGCTGATGATGGCCGCGACCGCGACCTGGGAGCTGTTCCGCGTCCTCGAGGCGGTCGCCGTGCTGCCGGACGCCAAAATCTTCTGGGCCAGGTTCGAATATTTCGGCATCGCCACCGTGCCTGTGCTGTGGTTCCTGTTCACCCGCCAATATTCCCGCCGCGATCATGCCAGAGCGGGACTCGGCCCCGCCTGGCTGTGGATCGTTCCGGCCCTCACCTTGGTGCTGGTGTTCAGCAACGAGTATCACGGCTGGCTCTGGGCCGATATTCAACCCGCATCCGGCGAGCCCGGCGCCCATCTCGTCTACATCCACGGCGTGGGTTTCTGGATCGCGGCGGTGTACAGTTACCTGCTGATCCTGCTCGGCACGCTGGTGCTGGCGGGCGCCATCCTGCGCCGCAAAGCGGTGAATCGGCGTCAGGCGATCTCCCTGCTCGCGGGCGCGATCATCACCTGGATCGCCAACCTCGCCTACCTCAGCGGTCTCAGCCCCGTCCCCGGACTGGATCCAACGCCGTTCACCTTCATCCTGACCGGCGTGATTTACGTCTACACCCTGTACCGGTACCGGCTGTTCGACCTGGTGCCGGTGTCGCGGCACACCCTGCTGGACAACATGATCGAAGGCGTGCTGGTGCTGGACAACGAGCACCGCATCGCCGACATCAATTCCGCAGCCATGCGTTTTCTCGGCTTGTCCGGCGATTCCAGCATAGGCGCAGACGCGCCTATGCTGCTCGGGAGCTGGCCGCAGTTGCTCCAATACTGCGACAGCCCGGGCGAAACCCGGGGCGAAATCTACGTCCTCGGCCGCCACCTGGACGTGCGCGCAGTACCGCTGCACGAAAGCAGCCGCAGGCGCCACGGCCTGCTGCTGGTATTGCGCGATATCAGTAACCATTGGGTAGCCGAGGAAGCGCTGCGCGACGCCAATGCGCGTCTGCAGGCGCACGTGGCCGAAATCGAGGCGCTGCAGGTTAAACTGCAGGAGCAGGCGATACGCGATTCGCTGACGGGCCTGTTCAACCGCCGTTATCTCGAAGAGACGCTGCAGCGGGAAATCGCGCGGTCGGACCGCTCCGGCCGGCCGCTCGGCATCGTCATGATCGACATCGACCATTTCAAGGAACTCAACGACGCGCATGGGCACAGGGCCGGTGACGTGGCGCTGCAGGCGTTGGGAGCGCTGCTCGCCGCCAATACCCGCGGCGGCGACGTGGCCTGCCGCTATGGCGGCGAAGAGTTCGTGCTCGCCCTGCCGGGTACAACGCTGGAGGTGGCACGCGAGCGCGCCGAGCGTCTGCGGCAGGCAGTCGAGGCCTTGCGCGTGGAACACGAGGGCACGCTGCTGTCGATGACCATCTCCGCCGGTATCGCCGCCTATCCGGCGCACGGCGAGCGCGTGGACCAGGTGCTGGACAATGCCGACCAGGCTCTGTACCAGGCCAAGAATAACGGGCGCAACCACTGCGTGGCGCGCGCCGTCGAAGCCCGGCCGCCGTCCAAGACCTAGCACGAGCAGCGATTCAACTGCGGTAGGAGGAATCGATACGATCGAGCCGCCGCAGCAGGCCGGGCCAGGCGAGCATGCCGCCCAGCCCCTTGGTCACTGCCTTGGCTTGGGCCTTGGCGCCGGCGATGATCTGCGGATGCACGGGAATGAGTTTGCCGCCTCCGGCCTGCGCCCGCACCTGGATGGCGCACGCCGCTTCGAACACATACATCGAGAGAAAAGCATCGGCGATGCTCTCGCCCACGGTCAACAGACCGTGGTTGCGCAGCATCAGAAAATTCCTGTCGCCGAGGTCGGCGGTGAGGCGCGGCTTTTCCTCGTCGCGCAGGGCCACGCCCTCGTAGCTGTGGTATGCGAGGCTCGCCAGAATGAAAATGGATTGCTGCGACAGCGCCAGGAGGCCTCCCTCCTGCGCCGATACCGCCACACCGTTCAGGCTGTGGGTGTGCAGCACGCAGGCGATATCGTGGCGCGCGCTGTGGACGGCGCTGTGGATGGTGAAGCCGGCCGGATTCACCGGAAACGCAGAATCCATGACCTTGTTCCCCTGCCCATCGACCTTGATCAGGCTCGAGGCGCTGATTTCCTCGAACATCATGCCGTAGGGATTGATCAGGAATTGATCCTCGGTGCCGGGCACGCGCGCGGTGATGTGGGTGAACACGAGGTCGTCCCAGCCGAAATCCGCCACCAGGCGATAGCAGGCCGCGAGATCGACGCGCGCCGCCCATTCTTCGGGCGAAACCCTGGATTGCAGGGATGGAATATCGAGCTGGCTGCGTGCGTTCATGGTGTTCTCCTGTCTGCGGATTCGCCGTTGCGTGCATGAATATTTCGAGCGGTGTTTTTTCCACGGCGCTAGCTTACACGCCCATACAGTCGGCGCAAAGCCGCGCCGCGCTCGAGCATAACGGCTACAATAAAACTCCGAGTTCCAACAACCCGGACCAACCACCGGTGCAGAATGCACGCATGGACAACAAGGTAGTCGACTACATCGTCGTCGGCGCGGGCTCGGCGGGCTGCGTGCTCGCCAGCCGCCTGTCTGAAAACGGCAGGCATTCGGTGCTGCTGCTCGAGGCCGGGCCGCGCGACAACTATATCTGGATCCATATCCCCATCGGCTACGGCAAGACCATGTGGCACCCGCAGTACAACTGGCGCTACTACACCGAGCCCGATCCCGGCGTGAACCAGCGCAAGATCTACTGGCCGAGCGGGCGCGGCCTGGGCGGCAGCTCTTCCATCAACGGCCTGATCTGCGTGCGCGGCCAGCATCAGGATTACGAGCGCTGGGCGGCGCTGGGCAACAAGGGCTGGGGCTGGCGCGACGTGCTGCCCTGGTTCATCAAGTCCGAACACAACACCCGCGGCGCGAGCGCATACCACGGCGCGGACGGCCCGCTGTGGTGCTCCGACATCGAGGAAAAGCACGAACTGATGGAAGCCATCATTCGCGGCGCCAACGAGCTCGGGATCCCGCGCAACGATGACTTCAATGGTGCCGCGCAGGAAGGCGTAGGCTATTACCAGCTCTCCACGCGCAAGGGCTGGCGCTGCTCCACTGCGACCGCTTACCTCAAGCCGGCGCGCAAACGCCCCAACCTGCGCGTGGAAACCGACGCGCACGCGAGCGCCATCCTGTTCGACGGCGCCCATGCCAGCGTGGACGGCGCTCGCGCCGTGGGCGTCCGCTACGAACAGCACGGCGCGACGCACGAAGTGCGCGCAGCGAAGGAAGTCATCCTCGCCGCGGGCACGCTGCGCAGCCCGCAGTTGCTGCAGCTCTCCGGCGTCGGCCCCGCGGATCTGTTGCGAGCGCATGGCATCGCGCTGGTGAAGGAACTGCCGGGCGTGGGTGCGAACCTGCAGGACCACCTGCAATTGCGCCTGATCTACAAGTGCGCAAAGCCGATTACCACCAACGACGAATTGGCGAGCCTCTACGGCCAGATGAAAATCGGCCTCAAATGGCTGATGTTCCGCAAGGGGCCGCTCGCCATCGGCATCAATCAGGGCGGCTTGTTCACGCGCGCGCTCCCCGAATCGCAGACCCCCGATATCCAGTTCCACTTCGCCACCCTTTCGGCCGAAATGGCAGGCGCCAAGCCGCACGACTTCTCCGGCTTCACCATGTCGGTGTGCCAGTTGCGCCCGGAATCGCGCGGTACGCTCGCGATCAAGTCGCGCGATCCGAAGGAGCCGGCGGCGATGCAGCCCAATTATCTCTCCGCGGAAATCGACCGGCGCACCGCCGTGGCCGGCATGAAAGCCGCGCGCGCCCTCGCCGCCGCGCCTGCAATGCGGCCCTACGTGCTGGAGGAATACAAACCCGGCCCGTCGACGCGGAGCGACGAGGAACTGCTCGAATTCGCGCGCAACAACGGCGCCACCATTTTCCATCCCGTCGGCACCTGCAAGATGGGCTCGGACGCGCTCGCCGTGGTGGACGAACGCCTGCGCGTACATGGCGTGGCGGGTCTGCGCGTGGTCGATTGCTCGATCATGCCGACGCTAACCTCGGGCAACACCAATCTGCCGGTGATCATGATCGCCGAGAAGGCCGCCGCCATGATCATCGAGGACCAACGCTCCGTCTGAGCGGGCGAATCAAGCGCCGTTCAGGGCGTCGCGTCGGAGCGATGGTGGCGCAGGAAGGCCTGCATGTGGAAGCGCGCCTGCGCCGGCGCGTAACGGTAGTCGCTGCCGACCGGGCAGGCGTGACGCGCGAGACAGCCGATATCCATGCAGGCGGGTTCCGGCGTACGCGCAAGGTGGCGCGCGCAGGCGGGGACGTCGTAAGCCCTGGCGGAGAACGCGCCTGCCGGACAGGCCGAGAGGCAGGGGCGATCGGCGCAGCTCGCGCAGGGGCTGGCGCGGCGGTCGGGCGGCGGCAAGTCGATCGCCGCGGCGAACAGCAGCGCCCCGCGATAGCCGTGCCACAGGCCGTAGTCCGGATGGATCAGCAGCCCGAGCGGCGACGGGTGGCAGGCTTCGGCGCGCATGGCCCAGCGCTGAAAAGGCAGATAAGGACGCTCGAACGGAAACACCGCGCGCGCGCCCAGCGACGCCGCAAGTTCGGTCAGGACGCGCGCGGACCACTCATCCAGGGTCATCGGGTGCTCGGCGCGCGCGGCGTCGAACCTCCGCCACATCTGCGGCCCGGCATTGCCGGCCAGCACCACGGCGCGCGCAGGCGCATCGGTCGCAAGCGGCGGCACGTCGTCGCCAGCGGCGGGATAGAACGCGCCGCGCGGAGTGAGTCCCGCGTCCTGTAACGAGCGTTCGATTTCGCCCAAATTCATCCTGTCCTCTATGCGCTCGCGTTTGGTCGATGCCTGCCGATGGCGGTGCGCGACGCCCGCGCACGATCGCAGATTCTGCTCCGCGACAATCCTTGAGGCGCCCCGGCAAGCAGCATACACTTGCCGCATGGTGACTTGCAGCTGGCCAGCCTGCATCCACCCAGGGAGACCAATATGACTGACACCATTCCTCACGCCACACCCGAGTCGCAGGCCGGGAACTTCCATGCCGAGGGGCGCACGGTCGATGCCGGCCACGGCTGGGACTGGATCGCCGAAGCCTTCGCCTTGTTCCGCCGGCAGCCGGGCATGTGGATTTTGATCGTGCTCCTCGCCGGCATTCTGTTCATCGCCATCAGCATGGTCCCGGTTCTGGGTTCTCTCGCGAGCGCGCTGCTGTTTCCCATCTTCGGCGCCGGTGTGATGCTCGGCTGCAAGGCTCTGGACCAGGGCGGTACGCTGGAACTCGCGCATCTGTTCGCCGGCTTCCAGCAGCGGACCGGCGACCTGGTGCTGGTGGGCGTGTTCAACCTGGTCTGCTGGGTGCTCATCGCCTTCACCGTCGCCGCCGTAGTCGGCGGCGGCGTGTTCATGGGCATGATGCGCGGCGATCTTCAGGGTGCGGGCATATCCATTGCGTCGATGCTGATCGCCGTGCTGCTGGTCGCGGGCCTGTCGGTGCCGCTGTACATGGCAACCTGGTTTGCACCCGTGCTGATCGTTTTGCGCGACGTCGCGCCGGTAGCTGCGCTCAAGGCGAGTTTCTTCGCCTGCCTCAGGAACTGGATCCCCTTCCTGTTGTACAGCGTAGTGCTGCTGCTGCTGTGCCTGGTCGCCGCGATCCCGGCCGGCCTGGGTTACCTGGTTCTGATCCCGGTGCTGGCCGCCTCGGTGTATACCGCCTACCGCGATATTTTCTGCGCCGGCTGAGAAGCGTACTCTCCTCTGGGTCGGCGAAGCGCTGGCGCTTGCGCCGCCGCCGGGATGTGTTTGCGGTAAGCTATGCGCCGCAACGCGCAGGATCAAACCAATTTTCGCAGAAGGCACAAGCAACGTGAGCACCAATTCGCCCCGGCTTCGCCTCGGCATACCCAAAGGCAGCCTGCAGGAAACCACGCAGAAGCTTTTCGTCCGCGCCGGCTACGACCTGCGCATCTCCGGCCGCTCCTACTACCCCGACATCGACGACCCGGAAATCGAGTGCATCCTGATCCGGCCGCAGGAGATGGCCCGTTACGTCGGCCAGGGGATCCTCGACTGCGCCATCACCGGGCTCGACTGGATCCTGGAGAACGACGCCGATGTGGCCGATATCGCCGATCTGCGCGCGCCGTGGCCGAACTACGGCCCCGTGCGCTGGGTGATGGCATCGAAGGAAGACTCCCCATTCGACAACGTGAAAGACCTGGAGGGCCGCCGCATCGCCACCGAAGCGGTGGGCATGACCAAGCGTTTTCTGGCGCAACACGGCGTGCAGGCGAATGTCGAATTCTCCTGGGGCGCGACCGAGGTCAAGCCGCCGATCCTGGCCGACGCGATCGTGGATGTGTCCGAGACCGGCGCCTCGCTGCGGGCGAACAACCTCAAGATCATGCACGTGGTGCTGGAGAGCACGCCGCGCTTCATCGCCTGCCACGAAGCGCTCAAGGACGACTGGAAACGCGCGAAGATCGAATGCCTGCTGATGCTGCTCAAAGGCGCGATTGCCGCCGCAACGCGCGTGCTGCTGTCGATGAACCTGCCGCGGGAGAAGGTGGATGCGGTGCTGCAGATCCTGCCGGCGCTGGCGACGCCGACGGTTTCGACGCTGGCCGACCCGCACTGGGTCGACCTTTCCACCGTGGTCGAGGAAAAGAAGGTGCGTGAGCTGATTCCCCGGCTCTACGCCGCAGGCGCGCGCGGCATTATCGAACTGCCGCTGAACAAGATCGTCGAATAGCCTCGCTCAAGCGCCGGGCGAGATTGCGCAGGGAGGCCGCCCGCCTCACGCTCACGCGAGAACGAGAACGTAACGCTGCTCCAGGACCCGTTTTCCCCACTGCTCGCCTTCGGTCTCCTCCGCCAGGCGGAAACCGAATTTTTCGTACAGATGACGGGCTGGATCCAGTCCCGCGAAGGTCCAGAGGTAGACGCGGGGATATCCCCGCTGCCTGCAGAAGGCTAACGCTTCCTGCAACAGACGGTTGCCTACTCCGCGGCCGCGCAGCGCGTCGGAGAGGATGAACCAGCGCAGATGTGCGCCCTCCGTCTGTGCGCGGGCGCCATCGATGGCAATCGATCCTTCGACCCGCCCGCCCCGATTCGCGGTCCAGAAACCGTCTCTCGCCGGGTCGAAGCGGCGCAGGAACTCGGACAGTTCGGACGCGACCCGGGCTTCGAAAAAAAGTCCGAAATTCCAGGCTTGGCTGTAATAAGTCGCGTGCAACTCCGCCACGCGGCCTATGGCACCAGGAACATAAGCGCCAATGGCGATCTCGTTCATGCCGTGCAACTCGCTTCCCGCCGGATCCTGATTCATACGCGCTCGAGGAAAATTGGAAGTATATCGCCGCATCTGCGAATCTCCATGTTCCATCGCGCAAGCGGCACAGCGGAGCCAGCCGCCCCCGCCACGCTGCGCCGGTGCTACCATTCGCTGCTGCACACCTGAGCCGGAGCAAAGCATGGGCTGCTGCCACCAGTATTTCGCCAACACCCCGGAAGGCGACGACGCCTTCGTCATCGACGCCTCGCGCATGGTGTTCGGCGCCGGCTGCCTGAAGGAAGCCGGCGCGCACGCCAGAGCGCAGGGTATGACACGGGTGGCGGTGTACACCGACCGTCGCGTGAGTAAGCTCCCTTTCTTCGATACGGTGACCAAGTCGCTTGCCGCAAGCGGCATCGATTTCGCCGTCTATGATGAAGTCGCAGTCGAGCCCACCGACGTGTCGTTCAAGAAAGCCACACGCTTCGCCATCGAGGGCAAATTCGACGGTTTCGTCTCGGTCGGCGGCGGCTCGGTGATGGACACGTGCAAGGCGGCCAACCTCTATTCCACCTGGCCGGCCGAATTCCTCGCTTATGTCAACGCACCGGTGGGCGCGGCCCAGCCGGTGCCCGGGCCGGTGAAGCCGCACATCGCCTGCCCGACCACGTCGGGCACGGGTTCGGAGGCGACCGGCATCGCGATTTTCGATCTGCTCGCAATGAAGGCCAAGACCGGCATCCAGTCGCGCATGCTCAAGCCCACGCTGGGGCTGGTCGATCCGGACGTGACCAGGAGCCTGCCTGCGACCGTCGTCGCCGCAAGCGGCTTCGATGCCATGTCGCATGCGCTGGAGTCGCTCACCGCCATCTCCTATGCGCGCCGCCCCCGGCCAGCCGGCCCGGCATTGCGCCCGCCCTCGCAGGGCGCCAATCCTTGGAGCGACGCGATCGCCTCCGAGGCGCTGCGATCGGTGGGCAAGTATCTGGTGCGCGCGGTGCGCGACGCCGCCGACACCGAGGCTCGCACCGAGATGATGTACGCTGCCACCCTCGCCGGCATCGCCTTCGGCAATGCCGGCTGCCACCTTCCGCACGGCATGTCCTACGCCGTGTCGGGCCTGGTAAAGGACTACCGCGCCCCCGGCTACCCGGAAGATCAGGCCATGGTCCCTCATGGGATGTCGGTGGTGCTCAATGCGCCGTCGGTATACCGCTTCACCGCTTGCGCCTGCCCCGAGCGGCATCTGCACGGCGCCGAGTGCCTGGGCGCGCTTACGCGCGGCGCGGCGCCGGAGGACGCGGGCGAGATCGTGGCCAAGCGCATCATCGAGATGATGCAGGCGACGCTGTTCCCCAACGGTCTGAACGCAGTGGGTTATGCGGACAAGGATGTGCTCGCGCTGGTCGAAGGCGCCTACCCGCAACGGCGCGTGATGGCCAACGCGCCGCGCGAAGCGAGCAAGGACGATCTCGCGGACCTGTTCCGCGGCGCGATGAAATACTGGTAGCGCAGGTGGCCCCTAGCGGCCGGCAGCGGTTCCCGTCACAATTACTGCGGTATCAACTGGAGGAAACATGAAGCCGTTGCACAAACTGCTGGTCGCAGTCGCGCTCGCCGTCCCGGCTCTGGCGGCACAGGCGCAGGCCTTTCCGAACAAGCCGATACGCCTCGTCTGCCCCTTCCCGCCGGGCGGGGCGGTGGACATCGCCTCGCGCGCGGTGGCGCATGAACTCACGCAGATCCTCGGGCAGCCGGTCGCCGTCGACAACCGACCCGGCGCGGGGGGCAACATCGGCGCGGAAATCGTGG
This sequence comes from Burkholderiales bacterium, assembly GCA_017880745.1. Taxonomy (GTDB): domain Bacteria; phylum Pseudomonadota; class Gammaproteobacteria; order Burkholderiales; family SG8-39; genus 2-12-FULL-64-23. The sequence continues at coordinate 3,270 of JADGRR010000018.1, read as the reverse complement.
CCAAGTCGCCGCCCGACGGCTACACCCTGCTGATGACCACCTCCGGCATCATGGCGATCAACCCGGCGCTGTATTCGAAGATTCCGTTCGATTCCATCAAGGATTTCGCGCCGGTGTCGATGATCGTGTCGCTCAACAACGTGCTGGTGGTGAATCCTTCCGTACCGGCGAAATCGGTGCAGGACGTAATCGCGCTGGCCAAGGCGCAGCCGGGCAAGCTCACTTACGCTTCGAGCGGCAACGGCACCAGCATCCATCTGTCGGGCGAACTGTTCAAGTCGATGACCGGCGTGGACATGCTGCACATTCCCTACAAAGGCAGCGCGCCGGCGGTTACTGACCTGCTCGCCGGGCAGGTGAACATGATGTTCGACAACATTCCCTCGTCGCTGCCCCACATCCGCGCCGGCAAGCTGCGCGCGCTGGCGGTCACCGGCGCCAAGCGCTCGCAATTGCTGCCCGATCTTCCGACCATCGCCGAAGCCGGCGTCCCCGGCTACGACTCCTACGTCTGGTTCGGCGTGGTCGCCCCTGCCGGCACGCCGCCCGAAATCATCGCGCGGCTGAACGCGGCGCTGGTGAAAACCGCGGCAACGCCATCGTTCCGCGATCGCCTGACTGGCCAGGGCTACGACGTACTCAGTTCCACGCCCGAGCAGATGGCCAGCAATATCCGCGGCGAAATCGCCAAGTGGGGCAAGATCGTGAAGGCCTCCGGCGCCAAGGTCGACTGAGCATTGGCGCGGGCCGGTCAAGATAACGGCGGGCGGGTGCGCGCCGCACTTTCCATCCCATCAGGAAAACCCGCATGAGCGCGAAACGCCATTACTGGACCCTGGTGATTTGCGCGGCCCTGATACTCGCGGTAACCATGGGGCTGCGCAATGCACTCGGTCTGTTCGTGTCCCCGCTCAATACGTCCACCGGCCTGGGCATCGTCAGCATAAGCTTCGCGCTCGCCGTGGGCCAGTTCGTATGGGGCGCGGCCCAGCCGATCTTCGGCGCGCTGGCCGATCGCGCCGGCTCGGTCAGGATCATCGTTTTCGGGGCGACGCTGCTCGCGCTGGGATTGGCGGTCACGCCGTTCGTGCATTCGAGCTTCGGCCTGATTCTGTTCCTCGGGGTCGTGTCCGCGGCCGGGGCGGGGGGCGGCAGTTTTTCGATACTCATGGGCGCCGCGGCGCAACGCCTGCCCGCGGAACGCCGCGCCTTTGCCTCGGGCTTCATCAACGCCGGCGGCTCTTTCGGCCAGTTTGTGTTCGCTCCGCTGGCGCAGGCGCTGATCAGCGCCTTCGGCTGGATCACGGCGCTGCTGACCCTGGCCGCCTCCGCCCTGCTTACCATTCCGCTGGCGCTGCCACTGCGCGACAAACACAGCGGGGGCCCAACGGTGCACATCGGCGGCATCAGCCTGTCCGAACAGACGCTGCTCGCCTTCAAAGACCGCAGCTACTGGTGCCTGCATGCGGGGTTTTTTACCTGCGGCTTCCACATCGCCTTCCTCGTGACCCACCTGCCGGGCGAGGTCGCGCTGTGCGGGCTCCCCGCTTCGGTATCGGCAGCGTCGCTTGCGCTCATCGGCCTGGCTAACATTGGCGGCAGCCTCGGCGTAGGCTGGCTGGCGCAAAAGTACCGCATGAAAATGCTGTTGGTGTGGGTCTACGGCATCCGCGCCGTGGCAATTGCGTGCTATCTGATGGCGCCGCGCACCGCGCTCACGTTCTATGTGTTTGCCGTCGTGCTCGGGCTCAGCTGGCTCGCCACGGTGCCTCCGACCGCGGGACTGGTAGGCAAGCTGTTCGGCACGCGCTATCTCGCCACCCTGTTCGGGCTGACGCTGCTGTCGCACCAGATCGGCGGCTTCTTCGGCGCCTGGCTGGGAGGGATGGCAGTCGCCGCGAGCGGCAACTACGACTGGATGTGGTATGCGGACATTGCGCTCGCGACCGCTGCCGCACTGGTCAACCTGCCGATTCGCGAAGCGCAGCCGAATCTCGCTGCCGCGGCGGCGTGAGCGCGGGAGCCGCCGCTGGGTACAGCATGCGGGCAGAGCAATTTCGATTAAGGGCGAACACATGAGCGGAAAAAAGGCGATCCTGGTGGTGGGCGCGGGCGATGCGACCGGCGGCGCGATCGCGCGGCGTTTCGCCCGCGAGGGCTATATCGCCTGCGTCGCGCGGCGGCATGCAGACAAGCTCGCACCGCTGGTGGCACGGATCGAGGCCGAGGGCGGCAGCGCGCACGCCTTCGGCGCGGACGCGCGCAAGGAGGACGAGGTTATCGCGCTGTTCGCACAAATCGAAAAAGAGATCGCGCCGGTCGAGGTCGCGGTGTTCAATATCGGCGCCAATGTGCGCTTCCCCATCACCGAGACCACGGCGCGGGTGTATCACAAGGTGTGGGAAATGGGCTGTTTCGGCGGCTTTCTCGTGGGCCGCGAAGCCGCAAAGGCGATGCTTCCGCGCGGGCGCGGCTCGATTTTTTTTACCGGCGCGTCGGCCAGCCTGCGCGGCCGCGAAGGTTTCGCCGCGTTTGCGGGAGCCAAGCACGCGCTGAGGGCGCTGGCGCAGAGCATGGCGCGTGAACTGGGCCCGAAAGGCATCCACGTGGCGCAGATCATCGTCGACGGCGCCATCGACACCGAGTTCATCCGGGAAAATTTTCCGCAGCGCTACGCGCTCAAGGAGCAGGAGGGTATCGTCGATCCCGAGGCCATCGCCGAAACCTATTGGCAACTGCACCGGCAGCCGCGCAACGCGTGGACGCATGAAATGGATCTGCGGCCGTGGATCGAACCATGGTGATGCGGGGACACTGACCGAGGAGATGCGATGGGAAAGCAAGTCGAGTTCTACTTTGACGTCGGCAGTCCGTACTCCTACCTCGCGTACAAGGTGCTGCCCGGGATCGCGGCCAAGCACGGCGCCCAAATCGTATGGCGGCCGATTCTGCTCGGCGGCGTGTTCAAGGCAACCGGCAATCACAGCCCTGCCGAGATCCCGGCAAAAAGCAAATGGATGCACGAGGACCTGCGGCTCTGGGCGGCTCGCTGTGGCGCCGCCTTCGAGCCCAATCCCCACTTCCCGATCAACACGCTGATGCTGATGCGCGGCGCGGTCGGCATGCAAATGCGCGGACCCGACTTTCACAAGTATCTGGAGGCGATTTTTCACGCCATGTGGGCGGAGCCGCGCAATCTGGGCGACCAGCAGGAACTCGCCGCAGTGCTGCGGCAGGCTGGAATTAATGCCGACGCCTTCCAGTCCCTGG
>JADGRR010000309.1 GCA_017880745.1 Burkholderiales bacterium | reverse complement strand
ACGCCGGTGGCGACCGCGATGAGGGAGCCAATCAGCCACTCCTCGAGATGATTCAGGAATCTATTGAGCATGACTGCCCTTCAGTGGGCGATGCGACACCCGCCGGCGCGCTGCGTCGCCGGCGGCTCCGAATCGGGCTGGCGTTTCAGCCCTTGAAGCCGGCTGCCGCGTGCAACTCGTCGATGATCTGCTTGCCGACCCGGCTTTCAGCCGCTTTGTGAATCGGCAGCAGCTTGTCGATCCACGCCTTCTTCTGGGCGTCCGTCAGGTAGTGGAGGGTGGCCTTTCCGGCAGCCTTGATCTTGGCCAAAGCATCCTCGTTCTCTTCCTTGGCGATCGAATTGGTGTAATCGGTCGCCTCGTTCATCGCCTTCTCCAGCTGGCCACGGATGTCCGCCGGCAGGCCGTTCCAGAACTTGGTGTTGACAATCACCGCGTACTGCAGGTGCGCGTGGTAGGACACGGTGATGTCCTTCTGCACCTCGTAGAACTTCTGCGTGTAGTAATTCGACGCGGTGTTTTCACAGGCGTCCACGACGCCGGTCTGCAGCGCCTGGTAGACCTCGGAGAAAGCCATGATCTGCGGCAGCGCGCCCATCGCGCGGAAATACTGGTCGGCGACCTTTGAGCCGGAGATGCGGATCTTGAGGCCCTGGAAGTCGCTGGGCATGAGCAGCGGCCGGTTGGCCGAGACCATGTGGAATCCGTTGTCCCAGTAGGCGAGCCCGGTGATGCCCTTGGCTTCGAGTTTCTTCAGCAGCGATTTGCCCACCGGCCCGTTCACGACCTTGTAGTAGGTGGCCTCGTCGGGAAAAATGTAGGGCAAGTCCATCGCCTCGAACTCGGGCACGCCGATCGGCCGGAACTTGGCGGTCGAGGGGGCGAGCATCTGCACCGAGCCGAGCTGCAGCGCGTCCATTTCTTCCTTGTCCTTGTACAGCGTCGAATTCGGGTACACCTCGACTTTGACCTTGCCGTTGGTGTATTTCTCCGCGAGTTCCTTGAATTTCAGCGCGCCCTTGCCCTTGGGCGTGTCGTTGGTCACGACATGGCTGAACTTGATGACTATGGGCTGCTGCGCGAATGCCGACGCCGCTGCCACGACGGCTGCGATGCCGATGCAAATTATTGATTTTTTCATGATTCTCCTCCTCCAGACGGTATTGATCTCCCTGCAACCGGCGGGATTGTACCGCGGATGAATCGAGTCCGCGTTGCCAAAATAGCCGTGCATCGCCCCCGCCCCATGTGCCGCATCGCAAGCCGCCTCAGCGGCCATCGCGCGATGGGCCTGCCCGGTGCCTCAGCGCAAACTCGCGCGCGGCAGAGCGCGGCGCACTTCGGTGAACTGAGCCGGAGCAAGAAAGACGCTCCAATCGGCTGCACGGCTCCCTTGGCCTCTGTGATTCAGGTATATTGTGCGCCGAGCGGACAACACCATCCTACTCGGACGTCGATAATGTCCGGTAGCGAGGGGCAAACGCCTCGAAGAGCGTGCGCTTCGATCATTTTCTCTCCCGCAAAACAATCAAATCATTTCTCAGGAACAGCCATCATGTCGCTTCTATTCTCGAAAACCTCTCTTGGGCCGCTCACGCTGCAGAATCGCCTGGTCATGTCGCCGATGACGCGCAATCGCGCCACCGGCAATGTCCCGAACGATCTCATGGCGCAGTATTACGCTCAGCGCGCTTCCGCGGGACTCATCATCACCGAAGGCACGTCGCCCTCGCCCAACGGGCTCGGCTACGCGCGCATACCCGGGGCGTTTTCCGCGGCGCAAGTTGCGGGGTGGAGGCGCGTTACCGAAGCGGTCCATGCGCAGGGCGCGAAGATCTTCATACAGCTCATGCACTGCGGGCGCATTGCCCATCCGCTCAACCTGCCCGCGGGCGCGCGCGTGCTCGGACCTTCGGCGGTGGCGGCTGCCGGCGATATGTTTACCGATGCCGAGGGGATGAAGCCGAATGCGATGCCGCAGGAGATGACCGTGGCGGACATCAAGGCCACCATAGAGGAATTCGTGCAGGCCGCGAACAACGCCGTGGCGGCGGGATTCGATGGCATCGAGCTGCATGGGGCGAACGGTTATTTGCTCGAGCAGTTCATCCGTCCGAACTCGAATCAGCGCACCGATGGTTACGGCGGCTCGATCGAGAATCGCGCGCGCTTTGTGCTCGAGGTCGTTGATGCGGTGATCAAGGCTGTCGGCCGTGACAAGGTCGGGATCCGCCTGTCGCCGTTCGGCGTGTTCAACGACATGCCTGCATACGCGGCGATGGAAGCGGATTACACCTACCTCGCGCGCCAGCTCAACGCACGCGGGCTCGCCTACATCCATCTTGTCGACCACTCGCCGATGGGTGCGCCGCCGGTGCCGGAGTCGATAAAAACGATGTTCCGCAGCGTGTTCAAGGGCGCGCTGATGCTTTCCGGCGGCTACGATGCCGCGCGTGCCGAACGCGATCTGGCTGCGGGCAAATGCGATCTGATTGCCGTGGGTCGGCCGTTCCTCGCCAACCCGGATCTGGTATCCCGGTGGAAAACCGGCGCCGCCGTGAATGCGCCCGACGTCAATACGTTCTATACGCCTGGGCCGACGGGATACACCGATTACCCGGCGCTTGGCTGATCAGCGAGACCTCTGCCCGCAGAGTCTTATCCTGCCCGGATAGGTGCTGCGGGTGGCGACACGCCCGAAGCGTATGCGCACCTGATCGCGCGCATCGACTTGGTCATTGACAGAAAGACGTGCGGCCGGTAGCGTTAGCGGGCTGTTGAAATTCGCTTCCCGGGCGGAACAAGATGTGTGTACGCAGAACCTCTCTCAGAGGGAAGCGAATTTCGGCAGACTCTGAAATGGGGGAGATAACAGGGGGCGCGCCCCCCTTTTTCAACACCCTGTTAGGCATAGCTTGAAACGTGCAGAAAAATGCGAAGACGAGTATTCCTGCAGACGTGCGCCGCGACAGCCTTCACCGCGGCCCCGAGGTTCGCGGTGGCGGCCGACGCCAGTCCCCGTCACTATGCGCGTGCCCGCCTCGTGTGGCCGGACGGCAAATCGATTCGGGCAGCAGCCCTGCCGGCGCATACCAATCTCGTATTTCATTACCCGTTCGCGGCTACGCCATGCTTCCTGCTGAACCTCGGCCGACGGCTCGAGTCGGGTGCGTCGCTGCGCACCGCCGATGCGCACACTTACCGCTGGGCGGGAGGCGTCGGCCCCGAGCGCAGCATCGTGGCTTACTCTGCAATCTGCGCGCACAAGATGAGCTACCCCACGCGTCAGATCAGCTTCATCAGTTACCGGGCCGAAGGATCGCGGGGAGGCAAGAGTTCCAGAGTCATCCGCTGCTGCTCCGAGCACAGCGAGTACGATCCCGCGCGGGGCGCGGCGGTGGTTGGCGGCCCGGCCCGTCAGCCGCTTGCCGCGATCCTTCTCGACTACGACGAGCGAGCCGACGAACTGTATGCGGTGGGTACGCTGGGTGGGGAGATGTTCGACGAGTTTTTCAGCAAGTTCGAGTTCCGGCTTTCATTGGATTTCGGCGGCAAAGCGCATCAGCCTGCCGGGGACACTTGCGAGGTAATCGAACTGACGAACTACTGCAGGCAGCAGGTGCAGTGTTAGCGGCTGTCCCGGCGCCGACAAGCCTACCCCGGAGAACTCGCCGTCGCGAGCATGAGCGCAGCGCCTTCGGCCGAAATCAGCGTTTACGCCGGTCCGAATTATGCAGCCTTCCGGCGGCTGATCGTTTCCCCAATTGCCGGAAATGGGGGTTATTCTTTAGGTGCGAATTCAGTCTTTTGCGTACTGACGCTGTGCTTTCTGCCCGGTAGTGTGCATAGGACTGCATTCATTTTCTACCTCTATATACACTGTGCGCAGGAGGAATACGTTGTGACCACTCTCTTTGTCGACGATATGTTTTTCAAGAGCGAGGACGCGGCCGGTCTCCGGGAATTCGCCCGATGCGGCGAATGTCTGGCCCGTTCCGCGTCAGAATACGCGCGCCAATATCTTACGCGCGAGGAGCAGGCAAACCTCCAGTGGACCCGATGCGTCCAGTGTCGCTCCAGTAGCGCAGATTGGCATCGGCATTGATCGCGGACTATTGAGTTTTGCCGTATCGGACGACCCTCGCCTAGGCTGCCTGGCATTTGCATTCATTCCGCAGAAGGGGAAAGTCATGACCATTCACGAGAGATTCCTTCTCTCTTATAACGACGGTTTCCGCATGAGCGCGGAGATGACATGCTTGCAGGCATTGGCCCGATGCAGCGAGTGTATCGGGCGTGCCGCCCCTCAGTTCGATGACGAGGGCAATCCTCTCACGAACGAGCAGGCGGCAAACCTGCAGTGGGTCCGATGCTCACAATGTCGGTGCGGTACCCACGATTGGTATCGGCGTTGAAATGGCGGGTGATTCCATTGACTAGTTGATACTGCACCGCCATGACAGCGTAGTCGACCAAATGAATACCGGCGAAGTGTCTGCGAACCGCTAAATCGACAGCCGGAGGCAACAGCCAGCGCCTGTTCGTTTGATTGGCCA
>JADGRR010000308.1 GCA_017880745.1 Burkholderiales bacterium | reverse complement strand
CCCTACCGACGCCAGTTTCGATTTTCGCGCTCGACGTGGCCGACTGCGGCGCGTTGGCGGCAGCCGCGCAGGAGTTCATCCTGCGCCATGGCGTGCCCGATATCGTCATCGCCAATGCCGGTATCAGCGCCGGCACCCGGGCTGACCAGGCGGCAGACATCGCCGTGCTGTCGGACATCATGCGCACCAATGTGGTTGGCGTGGCCGCGACGCTGCAACCTTTCGTCGCGCCGATGCGCGAACGCGGCAGCGGCGTGCTGGTCGGCATCGCCAGCGTCGCCGGGTTTCGCGGCCTGCCCGGTGCCGGGGCCTACAGCGCCTCCAAGTCCGCGGCGATCGCCTGGCTCGAGGCCCTGCGCATAGAGTTGTACGGCAGCGGCGTGGACGTGGTCACCATTTGCCCCGGATTTATCGCCACGCCGATGACCGCAGCCAACCGCAACCCGATGCCTTTCCTGCTCCAAGCGCCGGAGGCGGCACGGCGCATCGCCCGCGCCATCGGCGCGAAAAGGCGCCTCGCCATCATTCCCTGGCAGATGCGCCTCGTGTTCTTCTTTCTGCGGCGCATGCCGAACTGGCTGTACGACCGCCTGTTCGCACGCGCTCCGCGCAAACTCCGCGATCTGCCGATCTAGCTGCGTCATCTGGCGCGACGCCGTCCGCACGGTGCATGAGCGCGCGGATCGTTGGCGAGATGACGTCCTGGTACGGCAACCGCGCCATCGCGAGGATGGATTGTCTGCGCCGACTCAGAGAGAAGTTAACCGGGCGGGACGTACAGGCAAACCGGTTCGGCAAATTGCATTAATCCCGCGCTTATTTTGTTGCTGCCGTTTTCGACTTTGCTTTCTCCGCGCCCAGATGCAGGCTGACGTAAGAGCCGGGGGCGTCTTCGATCACCTGGAGCTTGCCGTCCCCGGGCACGCGTGCCGCAACTTTGACGCCGCCGTTGTTCTCATCTATCCAGGCCTGCCAGTCGGCCCACCACGAACCTTCGTGGCGCACCGCCGCCCCCAGCCACGCATCCGCATCTTCCGGAAATTCCGGGCTGGTCCAGTAGCAGTACTTGTTCGCCGCCGGCGGGTTGACGATGCCGGCGATGTGGCCGGAGCCGCCGAGCACGAAACGCACCTTGCCCGAGAGAATGCGCGCTCCCTTGTAAACCGATTTCCAGGGTGCGATGTGATCTTCGGCGGTGGAAATGAAATACGCCGGGATCTTGATCTTGCTGATGTCGATCGGCACGCCGTCCAGGCTGATGCCGCCCGGGTCCTTGAGCTTGTTGGCCATGTACATGTTGCGCAGGTAGAAGCTGTGCATTTTCGCCGGCATGCGCGTCGAATCCGAGTTCCAGTAGAGCAGGTCGAACGGAAACGGGTCCTTGCCCATCAGGTAATTGTTGACCACGAACGACCAGATGAGGTCGTTCGAGCGCAGCATGTTGAATGTACCGGCCATCTCCGAGCCTTCGAGATAGCCGCGCTCGTTCATGCGCCGCTCCAGGTTCTGCACCTGCTTCTCGTCGATGAACACGCCCAGTTCCCCGGGGATGGAGAAATCGAGCAGCGACACGAAGAACGTCGCGCTGGCGACGCGCTTGTCCTTCTTCGCCGCCATCACCCCGAGCGCCGCGCCGAGCAACGTCCCGCCGAGGCAGTAGCCGATCACATTCACCTGCTTCTCGCCGGTGGCCTTCTCGATCGCATCGAGCGCGTCGTTCGGTCCCCGGTGCAGATAGTCTTCGAAGGTCTTGCCCGCGTATTCCTTGCCCGGGTTGACCCAGGAAACCACGAACACCGTGTGCCCATGGTCCACCGCCCACTTGATGAAGGAATTCGACTCGCGCAGGTCGAGGATGTAGTACTTGTTGATCCACGGCGGAATGATCAGCAGCGGCCGCTTGTACACCTTCTGCGTGCTCGGCTGGTACTGGATCAGCTGCATCAGTTCGTTCTGATACACCACCTTGCCCGGCGTGGTGGCGATGTTCTCGCCCATCTTGAACGCCTTGGCGTCGGTCATGCTGATCTGCAGCTGTCCTTCGCCGCGCTCGACATCGGCGAGCAGATTGTTCAGGCCGCGCAGCAGGTTCTGGCCGCCCGAGTTGAGCGTTTCGCGCACGACTTCCGGATTGGTCAGGGCAAAATTCGAAGGCGACAGCGCGTCGATGTACTGGCGCGTGAAAAAATCCACCTTCTTGCGCGCGTCGGCGGGCAGGTGCTCGACTTTCGATACGGCCTGGTGGATGTGGCGTGCCGCGATCAGATAGGATTGTTTGACATAATCGAACAGGAAATGGTTCTCCCAGTCTTCATGGCGAAAGCGATTGTCGCCCTTGCGCGGCGCGGCGACCGGTTCCACCTTCTGCCCCATCATCTGCATCCAACTGCTTTGCCACAGGCGCGTGTAATCCCAGAACATGTTCATCTGCGCTTCCACCAAGTGCTCCGGCTTGGCCAGCATCAGCGCCGAGAGGTCCATGAACGCCTTGGCGATGCCGAACTCGTCGGCGACGACAGAGTTCTGCATTTCGGACTGGCGCTTGAGAAAATCGCCCATGATGCGGCTGGATCGCTGCGCCACCTCGGCAAAGACCTGGCCCGAGTGGGCGCTTCCTGCGGTGGGTTTGGCTTGCTCCTTGCTCATGTCGCCACTCCTTTGAACCTGTTTCAAAACGAAGGGACACCTGCCCTCACGCTTCCCTCGATCGGCCCGTTGCAAGATTCATCTTGCAACGGATTCTTTGCGAAATGCACCGTCCTGCAGGTAGCGGATCACGCCATCGGCGCCAGTCTGGCGCCTGAGCGAGCCCTGGTAATAGAGGTAATGCAAGTGCGCCATCGCTTCGCCCATGGCGAAGAACAGCTGATGCACGTCGAGCTCGCGCTGGAACAGGGTCGGGATCGCCTCGAAGGCCGACAACGGCCGCTCGCAGGCTTCGTGCAGCACCTCGAAATGCTGCAGGTGATGCTCTTGCAGCTGCTCGACGCGCTCGCGCAATCCGCGAAACGGCAGTCCGTGCGAAGGCAGCACCAGCGTGTCGTTGGGCAGCCCGGCATAACGTTTGAGCGAGTCGAGGAACTGTTTCAGCGGATTGCCGTCGGGATCGATCGACCAGACGCTGATATTGGTGGAGATTTTCGGCAGCACCATATCGCCCGAAATCAGCACGCCCAGTTCGGAGCAGTACAGCGCTGCGTGCTCGGGCGCGTGGCCGTAGCCCATGATGACGCGCCAGCCCCGGCCACCGATGCCGACTTCATCGCCGTCCATGATGCGGCGATAGATGTGCGGAAACTCCGGCACCGCAAGCCGGTAGCGGTTGCCGCGTACCGACATTTTTTCCAGGTCCTCGCCGCCCAGGCCGTTCCTGCGGTACATGGCGAGCAGATTGTCCGCGGTGTAGCCGGCGGTGTTCTCGCGGATGGCGTGGGCGGTCAGATATTCGGCCTGGGACATCCACAGCGTGACGCCGAAGCGCTCGCACAGCCAGTGCGCGAGGCCGGCGTGATCCGGGTGGTAGTGCGTCACCAGCACGCGCGTCGCCTGGAACGCCCGACTTCGCGCCCCTGGCGGTTCGTCATCCTGCGGCGCCGCGAAGATCCGCTCCCATAAGCCCTTGGTAGCATCGGTGGCGATGCCGCAATCGACGATGGTCGAGCCCGGTCCGTCTTCGAGCAGCCAAAGATTGATGTGGTCCAACGCGAAGGGCAGCGGCATGCGCAGCCAGCGCAGGCCTGGAGCGATCACCAGGCTCGCGCCCGGTGGCGGCGCGGCCGCATGCGGGAATTGCAGGATTTGCTGCTGGTCCATGTTTGAGCCGGGTCCGGCTTGGGCTAGAATGCAGCTACGGTTAAACTCGGCAAGCTCCAAAAAATGCAATTTTCGCAAATATTTGCGATTCCCGCCATGTTATGTTGCTACGCAATATGAGTTCCGCCCCCCGCCACCACGAAGAAACTTATAGCATCAGTGACTTGGCACGCGAATTCGATGTTACGCCGCGCGCCATCCGCTTCTACGAGGATCAAGGACTGCTCGCGCCGCAACGCTCGGGCAACCGGCGCATCTACCGCAAACGCGACTATGTGCGCCTGAAGCTGACCCTGCGGGGCAAACGCCTGGGCCTTTCCCTGTCCGAGGTCGGCGCGATGTTCGATCTGTACGATTCGGCCCGCGACGAGAAACCGCAACTGGCGAAATTTCTCGGCTCGCTCGCCGAGCGGCGCGAGCAGCTCGAGCGGCAGCGCGCCGATATCGATGAGATGCTCGGGGAAATCGCTGCATTCGAAGCGCAATGCCGCAAGATCCTCGCCAGTGGCCGCAAATCGCTCGGCAACGCGCGCAAACCGGCGGGCTAGGGCGGAATCGGGCTGGACGGCCGCGTGATATTGACGTTTACGTAAACGTTAAGTAAAGTTTTCGATCGGACTGCAACAACGGCGCCCGGGCGCGGGTGGCGTCAGCGCACTTTTCAAGACTGGATGGGTAAAACGATGATCGACTTTCCTTCCCTGCCTTTCGATCTCGGCGAAGACGTCGACATGCTGCGCGACAC
>JADGRR010000307.1 GCA_017880745.1 Burkholderiales bacterium | reverse complement strand
CTCGCGGCAGGCGCACTCGCGCGCGCGGGAGCGCGCAGCTTTTCGGTCTTTACGTTGCTTGGCGGGGGTTTGTCCGAATACTGCACCTTGCCGTCCGAATCCACCCACTTGTACATCTGGGCAGATAGCGGGAGGGCCACACACAGCACCAGCCCCAGTGCCACCGAAAGTCGTTTCATGCGGGTACGCCTTCCATTTATTCAACCAATTCGAAAATAACGGCTTTCCGCCGTCGCGTCAAATGGCCTTAACGCGCCGACCCGTACTTCGGTTTCAGCCTCGGTTTATTTGCCCACCGGGTACAGGCGCGTATAATACCGCTTTGCGGCCAGGAGTTTTGCTATGCGCGTCATTCAGAAAGCGCTGACTTTCGACGATGTCCTGCTCGTTCCCGCCCATTCAACCGTTTTGCCGCGCGACGTTTCGCTCAAAACCAGCCTGACGCGCAAGATCAAGCTCAGTATCCCGCTGGTGTCGGCTGCGATGGACACGGTGACCGAGGCGCGTCTGGCGATTGCCATCGCCCAGGAAGGCGGCATCGGCATCGTCCACAAGAACCTTGCCCCCAAAGCGCAGGCAGCCGAAGTGCTAAAGGTGAAGCGCTTCGAGTCAGGCGTGCTGCGCGATCCGATGACGGTGTCACCCGATATCACGGTGCGCGAACTGCTCGCACTCACGCAGCAGTACAAGGTGTCGGGCTTTCCCGTGGTCGATCAGGGAAAGGTGGTCGGCATGGTCACCAACCGTGACTACCGCTTCGAGACCAATCTGGACGCCGCGGTGCGCACGATCATGACCCCGCGCGAGCGCCTGATTTACGTGAAGGAAAGCGCCAGCCCCGAGGAAGCCCGCGCGTTGCTGCACAAGCACCGGCTGGAGCGCGTTCTGGTGGTCGACGGCGGCTTCGCGCTGCGCGGTCTGGTCACGGTAAAGGACATCCTCAAGGCGACCGAGCATCCGCTCGCCAGCAAGGATGAACAGGGCAAGCTGCGCGTCGGCGCGGCCGTCGGCGTAGGCGAGGGTACGGAGGAACGGGTCGAGCATCTGGTCGAGGCGGGCGCCGACCTGATCGTAGTGGATACGGCGCACGGTCATGCCCAGGGTGTACTCGACCGCGTGCGCTGGGTAAAGAAAAATTTCTCCAAGGTGGAAGTCATCGGCGGCAACGTCGCCACGGCTTCGGGCGCCAAAGCCCTGGTCGACCACGGCGCCGACGGCATCAAAGTGGGCATCGGTCCCGGTTCCATCTGTACCACGCGGGTCATCGCCGGCGTCGGCGTACCTCAGATCTCTGCCATCCAGAATGTGTACGCGGCGCTCAAGGATACGGACGTGCCGTTCATCGCCGACGGCGGCATTCGTTACTCGGGCGATGTCGCCAAGGCGGTCGCGGCCGGGGCGAACGCGGTAATGATGGGCAGCATGTTCGCCGGCACCGAGGAGGCGCCGGGCGAGACCATTCTTTTCCAGGGCCGCTCCTACAAGAGCTACCGCGGCATGGGCTCGCTCAGCGCAATGCAGGACGGCGCCGCCGACCGCTATTTCCAGGACCCTCTCAACAATGCCGACAAGCTCGTGCCAGAGGGCATCGAAGGGCGCGTGCCCTACAAGGGCAGCGTTGTCAGCATCATCTACCAGATGGTCGGGGGGCTGCGCGCCAGCATGGGCTACTGCGGCTGCGCCACCATCGAAGACATGCGCACCAGGACCGAATTCGTCGAGATCACGTCGGCGGGCATGCGCGAATCGCACGTCCACGACGTGCAGATTGTCAAAGAGGCCCCAAATTATCAGGTCGAATGACCGTGTCTGCTCTGCGACCCGAATCTAGGGCTCGACTCTACGACCAAGGGCCGATCGTGCCTCAACCAGCACGACCGGCCTTATCATTTGTGAAGGCCAGACAATGCATCAGAAGATCCTGATCCTCGATTTCGGCGCGCAGTACACGCAACTGATCGCGCGCCGCGTGCGCGAAGCGCGGGTCTACTGCGAAATTCATCCCTACGACGTCAGCGACCAGTTCGTGCGCGACTTCGGCGCCAGGGGCGTGATTCTCTCCGGCAGCCATATGTCGGTGACCGAGGACACGACAGCGCGCTCGCCGCAGGCGGTATTCGAACTCGGCGTGCCGGTGCTGGGCATCTGCTATGGCATGCAGACCATGGCCGGACAACTCGGCGGCAAAGTCGAGGCGGGCAGGGTGCGCGAGTTCGGTTATGCCGAGGTGCGCGCCCGTGGCCACACGCGCCTGCTCGACGGCATCGAGGATTTTCGCACGCCCGAGGGCCACGGCATGCTCAAGGTGTGGATGAGCCATGGCGACAAAGTCACCCAGATGCCGGCAGGCTTCAAGCTCATGGCGTCTACCGACTCCTGCCCGATCGCCGCCATGGCCGACGAAGCGCGCGGTTTTTACGCGGTGCAATTTCATCCCGAGGTCACGCACACGCTTCAAGGCGCAGCCATCCTCAAGCGCTTCGTCAACGACATCTGCAGTTGCGCCGGCGACTGGAATATGCCCGATTATGTGTCCGAGGCAATCGTCCGGATACGCGAGCAGGTGGGCCAGGACGAGGTGATACTGGGACTTTCTGGCGGAGTCGATTCGTCGGTCGCCGCCGCGCTGATCCACCGCGCCATCGGCAAGCAGCTTACCTGCGTGTTCGTCGACCACGGGCTGCTGCGGCTGAACGAGGCCGAGCAGGTGATGGCGACTTTCGCCAGGAGCCTCGGCGTCAAGGTGATCCATGTCGACGCCAGCACCGAATTCATGGGCAAGCTCGCCGGCGTCGCCGATCCGGAACAGAAACGCAAAATCATCGGCCGCGAATTCGTCGAAGTGTTCCAGCGCGAGGCGGCGAAAATCAAGAACGCCAAGTGGCTGGCGCAAGGCACCATCTATCCCGACGTGATCGAGTCTGCCGGCGCCAAGACCAAGAAGGCGACCAATATCAAATCGCACCACAACGTCGGTGGCCTGCCCGATACCCTGCACCTCAAGCTGCTCGAGCCTTTGCGTGAGCTGTTCAAGGACGAAGTGCGCGAACTGGGCGTGGCCCTGGGTCTTCCCCACGACATGGTTTACCGCCACCCCTTCCCGGGACCGGGGCTGGGGGTGCGTATCCTGGGCGAGGTCAAGCACGAGTACGCCGACCTGCTGCGCCGTGCCGACGCTATTTTCATCGAGGAACTGCGCGCGGCGCATGATGCGGACGGACGAAACTGGTACGACGCCACGTCCCAGGCCTTCGCCGTATTCCTGCCGGTGAAGGCGGTGGGCGTGATGGGCGATGGCCGGACCTACGAGTACGTGGTGGCGCTACGCGCGGTCCAGACGCAGGACTTCATGACGGCGCACTGGGCGCATCTGCCGCACGAACTCCTGGGCAGAGTCTCCAACCGCATCATCAACGAGGTGCGCGGCATCAATCGCGTGGTCTACGACATCTGCGGCAAACCGCCTGCGACCATCGAGTGGGAGTAATCCAGGGGCCTTGTGCTGCGTTCGCGGACTGTCAGAATTTTGCAGCAATCGTCGGCTTCAGCTAAACGCCCCGAGCTATAACCAGTTACAAAATGAGGGGCGCGGGGCAGGGGCGACCCTTTCCTTCCCGCTTCGACCCGTCACACTCGCCCACGTCACGGGCGGTATCAATCAATCTGAAACGACTTCGCTGCGTCGCGATGAGTCGCGACGACCAGGGATGGCCCGCGACACCCTGGTCTCTACCCTGACTCAAGCAACCGGCATCACCTCGTGCCGGAGACTTCGACTTCCACGCGGCGATCAGGCTGCAGGCAGGCGATCAGTGCCTTGGTTGCTTTCTTGCCTTTGCAGTCACCGGGCTTCGTCACCGGATCTGATCCGTCTGTTCCTCTGGCCGCGATCTTGCCGGCCGGGATTCCTGCCGATTGCACCAGATAGGCCTTGACCGCTTCGGCGCGGCGCGTCGAGAGGTCCATGTTGTAAGCATGCGAACCGATCCGGTCGGTGTGTCCCGTTACCGTGATGACGTCAAAGTTGACGCCCCTCAGGTCCGCAGCGAGTTTGTCGAGTTGCTGTTTGCCCGCAGGCTTCACGACCGCCTTGTCGAACTGGAAAAGAGAATCCGCGGAGAACGTCACCTTCCTCGGCGCTGGCGGCGGTGGAGGCGGCGGCGGCGTCACGGCTCGCGGCGGAGGTGGTGGCGGCACGATCACCGGCTGCGGCGCAGGGGCGGCGGCAACGGGTTCGGCGCGCGGGGCGGGGGGAGGCGTTTTCACGCCGAACCGATAGACCAGGCCGACCGAGAAAAGATCGACGTCGCCTTTATTGCCGACGGCATCATTGATCCGGTAGCGTTCCGCCTCGAGGCGCATGCCGAGAGAATCAGTGAAATCGTACTGAAGCCCCGCGCCGAACTTGTAGTTCGTTTCGCGCTTGCTGGGATCGGGCCTGATTACATTGACTGCTCCGGTCCCGCTGAAGGAGTCTCTGGCTTGGGCGTAGTTCATTCCGACCCGGCCAAACGCAGAAAACCTTTCGGTGATGGGCAGAATGCCGACTGCGTCCAGATTCAGGCCTCTAAGCTTGATATTGCCGTTCAGTG
>JADGRR010000306.1 GCA_017880745.1 Burkholderiales bacterium | reverse complement strand
TGCCGTTGATGCAGTAGCCGCATTGCATCGCCTGTTCGTCGATGAACGCCTGCTGCAGCCGGCCGGGCGCAGCGGCCGAGCCCAGGCCCTCGATGGTGGTGATCTCGTGTCCTGGGGCCGACCATAGCGGCGTGTCGCAGGACTGCACCGGCTTGCCATCGATCAGCACGGTGCAGGCGCCGCAGTTGCCCTGGCCGCAGCCGAAGCGCGTGCCCTTCAGCTTGAGGTCGTTGCGCAGGATGTAGACGAGCGGGGTGTTCGCCTCCGCGCTCACTGTGTACTCGCGTCCGTTCACGCGCAACGTGAATTTCTCCGCCATATTGTTCCGCCCTCGCCTAGACGCGCGGCGTGTGCCGCGCCAGCCAACTATTCATCGTATCCATGAAGCGCCCTGGTTCCTCCATCAGGAAAAAGTGGCTGGAATTCTCGAACACCACGGTTTCCGCATGCGTGATCCGCTCCGACATCCAGCGTATGCAGGCGGGCGGGCAGATCGGGTCGCGGCCGCCACCCATGATCAGCGTGGGACAGCGAATCTCGCCCAATCGTGCCAGCGTATCGTGCTCGAGGCAGGCGTGGTTCTGGCGCACGTAGCAGGGCTGCAGCCGCGTCTCGCCGCCGATCAGCTGCTCGATCGCGGCGATGCGCTCGGGGTTCGCGTCGAAAAAATCGGCGGAGACGAAGTTTTGCACCGAGTGCCGGGCGTGGGCCGTCCAGGATCCGGTCAGCTCCAGCACTTCGCGCATGTTCGACAGCACCCGCCGGCCGAATGCATCGAGCCTGGCGAAGGATGCGCACATCATCAGCGTGTGCACGCGCTGGGGCGCGATCAGTGCCATGTGCTGCGCGATCGCCCCGCCCATGGAGCGGCCGAGCACATGAGCCTTGGCGATGCCCAACCGGTCGAGCAGCGCGAGCATGTCGCGCGCCATGTCCTCGGTCGAGATCGGCTGGTCCACCTGGCTGCTGCGGCCGGCGCCGCGGCTGTCCGGTGCGATAATGCGGTGCGTGCCGCTCCATGCCGCGATCTGCGGCGTCCAGGCGCTGTGGTCGCCCGCGAGTCCGTGGATCAAGAGCAGGGGAAAACCCCGGCCTTCGTCGGCGTAATGGATGTCGTGAGCGCCAATGCGCGCGACGGCGAGCGGATAGCTGTTCATGCGGGGCTCCCGAGGAATGCGCTCATCGCGGCGACCAGCGCCTCGGGGTGCTCCAGCATCGGGCAGTGGCCCGAACCCGCAATTTCCCGGTAAAGCGCGCCTGGAATGGCCTTGGCCACCTCCTGCGCCAGCGGCGCAGGCGTGGTCTGGTCAAGCGCGCCGCACAGCACCAGCGTCGGGTTGCGGATGCCGCCCAAGTGCGGGCGCAGGTCGAGCGCCGCAAGCGCAAGGCAGGCGCGGGCGAAGCATTCGGCGTTCGCCGGCGCAAGCTTGGCCTTGCGCTGCGCGACGACCTCCGGATGCGCCGCCTGGAACGGCGCCGGAAACATGCGCCCGATGGCGGTGTCGAGCACGGCCTGCATGCCGTTTGCGCGCACCTTTTCGGCCATGCCGCGAAACGGCAGCCGCGCCGGCTCGGGGAAGGCCGCAACCGTGTCCGCCACCACCAGCCGCCCAATGCGCGTGCCGTGGCGGATCGCCAGTTCCAGCGCGACGAAGGCGCCAAAGCCGTTGCCGAATACGGCCGTAGTCGCGGGAAGCTGCAGCGCGTCCATGCTGCGCGCCACGTGGTCGGCGTAGTCGGCGACCGACACAAATTCGGCCGGCGAAGACGCGCCGAAGCCCGGCAGGTTGATGCAGCTGACGCGGCGAGCGCTCGCGAGCACCGGCAGCACCTGCTCGAATACGCTGAGTTCGGTGAGCAGCGAATGCAGCAGCAACAGGTCCGGGCCGGTGCCGGTCTGGGTGTATTCGACCTGAAGGCCGTCGACTTGGATCATGGGCATGGTGATGGTCTCTGTGGATGTCTCAATAAACCCCGAGATGGGCATGGAGCAGTTCGGGCTGATTCTGCGCGTCCTCGGCCGAGCCGTCATACACGATGCGCCCGGTATTGAGGATGACGACGTCGTCGGCAACACGCAACGCGAGCGTCGTGTTCTGTTCGACCAGCAGTATCGAGAATCCCTGGGCCTTGAGCGCCTGCAGGGTCTCGCCCACCTCGTGCACGATTTTCGGTGCGAGGCCTTCGGAAGGCTCGTCCAGCAGCAGCACGCGCGGATTGGAGACCAGCGCGCGGCCGATGGCGAGCATCTGCTGCTCCCCGCCGGAGAGCGAGCCTGCGGCTTGTCGCCGGCGCTCACCCAGGCGCGGGAAGGTGGCGAACACGTCTTCGAAGGTCCACGCTTTCGCGACTCCGCCCGCGGGCTTGCGCTGGGCCACGAGCAGGTTCTCGTAGACGCTCAAGCTGGGAAAAATGCGGCGCCCCTGCGGCACCAGCCCTACGCCCCGCCGCGAAACCGTCTCCGGCGACAGCTTGGCGATGGGCTCGCCGTATAGGCGGATGTCGCCGTCGCGCGGCCGCAGAAAGCCGATGATGGTATTCATGCAGGTGGTCTTGCCCGCGCCGTTGCGGCCGAGCAGCGCTAGCACGCGGCCCTGTTTCACCGAGAAGGAAACGTCGTGCAGCACATGGGAGTCGCCATACAGCGCGTTGATGCCGCGCAGCGCGAGCGCGTCCACCGCGTCGATATCAGGCCCCAAGGTAAATCTCGCGCGTGCGCGGGTGCGCGACCACTTCGGCGCGCGAGCCCTCGACGATGATCTTGCCGTAGTGCAGGAGCGTGATGCGCTCGGCGTACGACAACGCGGTATCCATGTCATGCTCGATCATGACGACGGTGATGTCGCGCGGTATCGCCGCGAGCAGCCCCTGCAGCGTCTGGCGCTCCTCCTTCGACAGGCCGGCGAGCGGCTCATCCAGCAGCAGCAGTTTCGGGCGTTGTGCCAGCGCCATGGCGATCTCCACGCGGCGTTTCTCGCCGTACGAAACCTGCGCCAGCGGCCGCTCGGCGATCGCCGCCAGGCCCACCGTCGCGAGCACTTCGCGCGCGCGCTGATACAGATCGCGGCGCGCTGCGAGCGGCCGCAGCGCGTTCCAGCGCGACGGCGCGAGGCCGAGCAGGCTCAACACGACGTTGTGCGCCAGCGTGTCATGCGGGAACAGGGTGATGATCTGGAACGTGCGCGCGAGGCCGCGGTGGACGCGCTGGTCGGTACGCAGGCGGACCGCCTCCTCGCCGAACAGCCGGATCGATCCGGCGTCGGCGCGCAGATCGCCGGTGATCAGATTGAACAGCGTGGTCTTGCCGGCACCGTTCGGGCCGATGATCAGCCGCCGCTCACCTGTTTCGACCGCGAGCGACACGTCGCTCGTCGCCGGCAGCCCGCCGAACGACTTGGACAGGCCGCGGATTTCGAGTGCCAGGCTCACGCGCGCGCCCCAAAGAACTTCACCCACAGCCGCCTCAACCCCGGCACCAGGCCGTCGGGCATGAACAGCACAATCGCGAGGAAGACGAAACCGAGCAGCATGGTCCAGCGCTCGACATACGCCGACACGTAGTTCTTGAGCAGCACCACGATGGCCGCGCCTGCCACCGGGCCGACGAGAGTCCCCGAGCCGCCCGCGATCACCATCAGCAGCACCTCGGCCGAGTTGGTCAGGCCGAGCGCCTGCGGATGGATGAACTTGTGGTAATAGACGTAGAGCAGACCCGAAACCGCGGCCCAGAATCCGGCCGAGACGAAAGTCAGGTAGCGCACCAGCCAGACGTTGTGGCCGAGCGCGAGCATGCGCCGCGGCTGGTCGCGCGTGCCGCGCAGCACCGCGCCGAAGGCGGAATAGGCGAGCGCCGCGATGCAGGCGGTGGAAGCGGCGCTGACGATCAGGGTGAAGAAATAGAATGCGGTCGCACCGCTCAGGTCGATGCCGAACGGCATCGGGCGCGTCAGGCCCGAGAGGCCGTTGTCGCCGTTGGTGACCGACACCCAGCGGAACGCGAGGCCCCACAGCACCTGCCCGAGCGCGAGCGTAATCATCAGGAAGCTGATGCCCGAGGCGCGCAGCGCGACCAGGCCGAACAGGGCTGCCATCAGCGTGGTGCCGGCGAGCGCGAGCGGCGCGGCAAGCAGATGGCCTAGGCCCAGCTTGAGAAAAAGCCAGCCGGAGATGTACGCCGAAACGCCCATGTAGGCGGCGTGGCCGAGCGAGGTGAGGCCGCCGTAGCCCACCAGCAGGTTGAGGCTGAGCGCGAACAGCGCCGCGATCAGGATCTGGCTGGCGAGGTTGATGTAGTAATCGCCGGCGACGAACGGCAGCGCCGCGAGCGCTGCGACGGCGACGGCAAGGGCGGTCCGGTTCATGCGCTGATGCGGCCGAACAGGCCGCGCGGCCGGATGGCGAGCACGATGACCATCGGCAGGAACAGGATCATGTAGGCCAGGTCGGGCATCAGCGTCTGGCCGAAGGTGTAGACGAAACCGATGAGAAAACTGCCGATGAAGGCGCCGATCAGGCTGCCGACCCCGCCCAGGATCACCACCACCAGCGCCAGCGGCAGCATGTCGGTATCGAGTCCGGGATAGACCGACAGGATC
>JADGRR010000305.1 GCA_017880745.1 Burkholderiales bacterium | reverse complement strand
GACAGTGCGCACGACCTGCGGCGTCCAGGCGTCGTAATGGCGCAGCGACAGCATCCCGAGCAGTTCGCGTTCGGTGCGCTCGGCGAGCGGCAGGTCGGCCTTGTTCACCACCAGGATATCGGCGATCTCGAGGATGCCCGCTTTGAGCGCCTGCACCTCGTCGCCGAGGCCGGGCGGGCACACTACGATGCGCGTATCGGCGACTTCCGCCACCTCGACCTCGGACTGCCCGGCGCCCACGGTCTCGACGATGATGTGATCGTAGCCGGCGGCGTCGAGCAGGTCGATCACCCGCGCCGCGGTGCGCGACAGGCCGCCGCCATGTCCGCGCGAGGCGAGCGAGCGGATGAACACGCGTTCATTCGCCTGGTGTTCGCCCATGCGGATGCGATCGCCGAGTATGGCGCCGCCGGAGAAGGGACTCGAGGGATCGACCGCCACCACGCCGATTCTGGCGCCGCGCGCCAGCCATTCGCCGATCAGCGCGTTGACCAGCGTCGACTTGCCCGCGCCGGGCGGGCCGGTGACGCCGAGCACGCGCGCGCGCCCGAGATGCGGGTGCAGTCCACGCAGCAAGGTCTTGCCCGCGGCGGTCTCGTTCTCCACCGCCGACATGGCGCGCGCCAGCGCGCGGCGTTCGCCGGCGAGGATCGCGGCGAGGGTGTTTGCCCCGGGCTCAGGCTTCATGCAGGTCTTGGGCGAGCATCGATGAAGCCGGCCTGCCGCTTGACGATCTCTTCCGGAAACGGCACCGCCTTGCGCGCATCGGTGTCGATGTGGGCTCCAACCAGCTCGGTAGTGGCGACTTCCGCGCCGCTTTCGGTGTCGTACATGCGGTGCAGAAAGCGGATGGTCTTCGGCTTCATCTCGAGCAACTCAGAGCTGATGCGAATCAGGGCGCCCGCATGCAGTTCCTGCTTGTACCGAGTGTGCTGCTCGAGCGCCGCCATACCGCGCCGGTTTTCCCTGAAATAGCTCGTGGTCATTCCGAGCGCGGCAAACAGGTGCCAGGTGGCCTCGTCGAAGCGCGCGGTATAGAACTGCACGTTCATATGATCCATATGATCCATCTGCCAGGGATAGACGACACCTCGATAAGTCTCGATCGCGATTTCGACGGACATGACCCTCCCCTTCAGACCATGACCAGCGGCTGGCCGAAACCGAGTTCGCGCCGCAGCGTCGCGCAGATCTCGCCGTGGGTGCAGCCGGCTTCGGCGGCCTCGACCACGCGCTCGAAAATGTTCTGCTGCGTATCGCCTGCAGCGGACGCCAGGCGCTCCTGCGCCGTCCGCACCGCGGCCTGCGAGCGCTGCTCCTTGTACGCCTTGAACGCGGCGAGATGCGCCTGCATTTTCGCCGGGTCGGGCGCGGGCAGCGCCTGGCGCTCGCTCTTGCCTTCTTCCACCTGGTAGGCGTTGACCCCGACCAGCGTCTGTTCGCCCGACTCTATTTGTTCCTGGAAGCCGCGCGCCGATGCGCCGATCATTTTCTGCACCAGGCCTTGTTCCACCGCCAGGTACATGCCGCCGGCGGCCTCCACCTGCGCCATGATGCCGAGGATCTTCTGCTCCATCGCGTCGGTGAGCGACTCGATGTAGTAGCTGCCGCCCAGGGGATCGATCACGTCGGTGAGGT
The DNA here is from genome assembly GCA_017880745.1 of Burkholderiales bacterium. Lineage (GTDB taxonomy): Bacteria > Pseudomonadota > Gammaproteobacteria > Burkholderiales > SG8-39 > 2-12-FULL-64-23. The sequence goes on along the minus strand of JADGRR010000305.1, from coordinate 2,968 downwards.
GCGCCTCCTCGCGCAGGATGTTCTGCGTGTTTACGGCGATGCGCGCGCCGAATTCGGTCGGGCAGGAAAGCGCCTCGTCGTAGGCGTCGGTATGCAGCGACTGCAGCCCGCCGAAAATGCCGGCCATGGCCTGAATCGTTACCCGCGCGACGTTGTTGAGCGGCTGCTGCCGCGTGAGATCGACGCCCGAGGTCTGGCCGTGGAACTTGAAGCGCCAGGAGCGCGGATCGCACGCGCCGAAGCGCTCGCGCGTGATGCGCGCCCAGATGCGCCGGCCGGCGCGGAACTTGGCGATCTCCTCGAACAGGCTGACCGATATGTCGAAGAAAAAAGTGAAGCGCGGCAGGAAGGCATCCGGCCGCATGCCGCGCGCGCCGCAGTCCTCCGCGTACTGGATCGCCGAGGACAGGGTGAAGGCCATGGCCTCGGCCGGCGTGGCGCCGGCCTGCTGCATGTGCTGCCCCACCACCGACATCGGATTCCAGTTGGGCAGGTGCCGGTTGCAGAATTCGATGTGGTCGGTGAGGATGCGCCGCGCGCCGGGCAGCGCAATGCGGAAGAACATATGGTTGGCGACAAAATGACTCAGGTAGTCGCTCTGGTTAGACGTGCCGCTGATGGCGCGCCAGTCGCTGCCGCGCTTTTTTGCGGTCGCGAGCAGAAACGCGAGCAGGGTAAACGGCGAAGGATCGTTCATGGCGCAGGAGGTGCGCGCCAGATCCACACCGGCGAGGCATTGATCCATGTGCTCCGCCGTATTCACCACCACGCCGCAAGTGCCGAGCAGTTCCGCGTGGACCTCGTCCATGTCATAGCCGCGGAATACCGAGTTACAGGGAATGAGCGACACCGCTGTGGTTCCCTGGTCGATCATGTCGAGCAGGCGCGCGTTGTAATCGAGCGGCGTACCGAGGCCGATCAGCTGGCGCTGGCTCCAGGTGCGGCCGCGGTGCATGCTGGCGTAGATGCCGCGGGTATACGGCGGCTGGCCCGGATAGCCGAGGTCGGCGGCATAGTCACCGTGCCAGTCCTGCGGCGTGTACAGCGGCCTGACCTCGATGCCAGAGCGGTTGCGCACAGGCTTGGCGCTGCCCACGCTCGCGGCGTATTCGCGCTGCCAGCGCTCGCACCCGGTTTCGCCCTCGGACAGTTTGCCTGCGTCCAGCGGCTGGTTCATCTGCGTCTCCCCTTCAAGCGTTCAGCGCGCGCCGCGCGCGCGTGAGGCGGCCGATCTCCGCCGCGATTTCGTCGAGCGCGCTGCCCGGGTGGAACACCCTCGCCACCCCGGCCTCGCGCAGCATCGCCTCGTCCGCGTCGGGCACGATGCCGCCGACGATGACCGCGATATCCGCAAGCCCGGCTGCGCCCAGCGCCTGCATCAGCTTGGGCACGATCAGGTGGTCGGTGGCGAGCGAGGAGACGCCGATCACGTCGACGTCCTCTTCCATCGCCAGTTTGACTACCGCAGGGATGTCCTGCCAGGGCGGCGTGTACACCACCTCCATGCCGGCATCGCGCAGGAACGAAGCGACCACGCGGCTGCCGCGATCGTGGCCGTCGAGGCCAATTTTGGTGACTAGTACCTTGGGCGGGTGCGCAATCATGATGGGCTGCCTCGAAAAGTCTTAATCGACCGTTTCAGAATTGCTGAAACGGCTGCTGATTTAGGGGCGCATGAGGGGAAGCTGCTCATATTGTAATGAACTCCAGGAGTTTCATGCCTTCTGCGCCTCGCGCAGCAGCCGGAGAAAACTGCGCGCAATGCTGCGCGGGGAACTCCTGCCGCCGTCGCGGAACCAGTGCTGGGTCCAGTTGAGCGCGCCCAGGAGCATCAGGCGGAAGCTCTGGCGATCGGTCTCCGGCGGCAGCGGCAGCGCCGCCACCAGTTCTGCGAACAGCCTGTCGTAACCGTCGCGCAGTTTCACCAGGCGCGCTGCGGCCTTGGGCACATCCTGCGGCAGCACCCGGATCACGACCAGCGCATAGTCGCCGGTCTTAAGCAAGGCCTCCAGATGCGCCACCGCCGCCGCCTCCAGCCTCTGCCAAGGCTCGGCATGTCTGGCGACGGCAGCCCGGACCTTTTCGGTGATCAGGTGCACGCCCTCTTCGTACACCGCGACCAGCAAGTCTTCCTTGGCGGCGAAATGGTAGTACAGCGACCCGGGCAGCATGTCCACGGCCGTCGCGATGTCGCGCATCGAGGTGGCGGCATAGCCTTTCTCGCGGAACAGCCGCGCTGCCTGGTCCAGGATCAGAGGCAGGCGGTTGTCGCTGCGCGGGATACGTAGGGTTTGGGCCATCAGGTGCCGACCATAGAAAAACAAACGACTGTTTTGTTTATAAACCAATTCTTCCTGCCGGTCAACATCGCTGCAGTCATTCACGGGCATGCGGCTCGCGTACTGCGCATCATTTCGGACTGAACCTGGTAGCCGGCTCGCGCTCAGGTGAAACCGGGCTGTGGCGCCCGCGCTTCCCCGGATCTCCGGCTACCCGCAGGGCGAACCGCTTCGTGTCGGCAGCGACGAAGGTTAAATATTGTCAAACAGAGCAACCCGCCTCCCCCGCCGCGCATAATTGCAGGATCAGCCATTGGGTCTTTTCTTCACCCCGCACCCTGCGGAAAGGGCGATGCGAACTTTAGACGCAACTGCCGGGAAGTGCGACAAAGACAAAAGACGCGCGCGAATCGGGATCGCCCGGGCAAGCGCAGCATGCAGCATCACGAGCCGCAAGCGGGCTTCAATGTTCTGTCCTCACTCGCGTTCGCTTCGGTCATACACGAGCTGCATTTCCAGAATATGAAGCTTGCCGCTGTGCTGATTCCGCCCTCGCTCGATACGAAGCAGGCTCTGCGTCTGCGCCGCTGCGGCGTCGCCGCGCTCGGCTATGCCTTGGCTGCGGCGCTGGTGGCGCTTGCCTGGGCGTTCGGCGCGCTTCCGGCATCGGCCGTGCCTGAGGTTGGCGC
>JADGRR010000304.1 GCA_017880745.1 Burkholderiales bacterium | reverse complement strand
GATCTTCGAAGGGGCGACGAAATCGCATTTGATATTCACCATGGGCAGTCCCAGCCGCCTCGTGGTGATGAAGTCCGCGTAGTTGATTTCCAGGGCGTGGTTGAACCAGTCTTCCACCAGTCCGTTGAACATCACGAAATAGTGCGGATAGAAGATGATGCCGGCCGGGTCGCAATGCGAGAAGCGAACCAGCATGTCGCTGTAGAAAACGTCTTTCTTTGTTTCTGTAGTCATGTCTTTTTACTCGCTCGGAAGATTCATCGGTTCTGCTTCAGCCGCTGGCGGTAGTCTTCACGGAATTTCGCCAGCCTCGGCGCCACAACGGACTGGCAGTAGGCTTGTTGACGGGTGTGCGCGAGCCACTAGCTGCCGAAGACATATGCAATCCAGCTGTAATCAGGCCAACCAGGTAAATGGGACGAGTCCGCAATAGACTGAAATAAGGCAGAGATTCCAAATAGTGGGCGTCAACGCGTCAGCGGCTGCATGAGAGGGTGTGGGCGCTGCCCGCCGGGGAGTGCGGCTTGCTCATGGCGCAATACTAACCTGTGCAGCCTTAGGGTAGCCATTTCAGTCACTCGAAGCCGATGCCGAGGTTTTCAACGGTTCGACCTGGCGGCAATCGGTGCCGCGGCGCGTAACGGGTGAAACTGCGGCGCAGACTTTGCCGCGCTATTTTGCGATGGTCGCGCCGGCGGTGGGTGTTGGCGTTTTGGCTGTCGCATGCAGGGTCACGCGGAGTATCTCCGCGGGATGCCAGAGACGCATACGCGGCCCCCAAGTGCCGGTTCCACGGGAAACGATGATCGTCATGGCCCCGATCTCATACCGACCTTCGAACAGCGGGAATCGTTGCCGGACGAGATAGCCGAAAGGCCATAACTGGCCGCCGTGAGTATGGCCGGAAAGCATCAAGTCCACGCCCTTACCCGCGATCGCGATCGCAGGCAAGGGTGCATGGGAGAGGAGAACGGTAGCCCCCGGAGGCCGCCCGGCGAGTGCCGTCGCGAGTGAGGCACCCGCTTCGCCAGCGTCTTGGCTGCCGGAGAGACTGTCCACGCCTGCCAGAACCAAGCCCGGGCGCAGGTCGACCCAGGCGTTGCGCAGGAGGTGGATGCCGGCCGCCTCGAACAAGGCCGCGGTGTCGTTTTGGGCCGCGTGAAACTCATGGTTGCCGAGAACGCCCCAGACGCCTTGCGGCGCCGACAAGCGCCGCAAGGCCGCGAGCAGTTCCGTTCCGGGGGCGCTGTGGCCTTCGAATACGTCGCCGAGCAGCACCACGACGTCGGGCCGCTCCGCCTGTACCTGCTCGACACGCGCCGCAAGCCATCGTTCGCCGAGTATGGGCCCAAGATGCAAATCGGACAAAGCAACGATCACCGTACCGTCGAGTGTTCGAGGCAGGCCGGCGAGGTACACGTCATAGCTCTGCACCACAGGCGCCCGCAGCCCCTGAACGAGGGCGATCGCGGAAAGCGCGGCTCCGGCGACAAGCGCCAGGCCGCGCAGTTTGGACCCGAACCGCGTCAGAAAGAGGCCGAAGCCGGTAGCGGCTTCTGCTGCCAGCAGCGCCGTGGACAGCAGGAACAGCGTGGCCATCCATGTCATGTTCCACAGCTCCAGCGCCGTCGCCAGGCTCCCCATAGCCTCGGGGACAACAATACGGCCAAGGAAAAAGGATGCCCAGAGGGCGAGGCCGATCCCTGTCAGTAGTTTTCGCGAAATGTGGTGCCGGACAAATGGCACCGAAGCGGCACGCCAGCAAACATAGCCCAGCATTGCCGTGAAGACGAAAGCGAGAATGACGCCGAACATATTTCCTCCCGACTACAAGGCGTCTACGCCGCCCTGTTTCTGGACTTCGGCCGGCAGCTGGCAACCGCCGTGGGAAATCACGGCGGCAGATTGGCGAATGACTAGTTGATTCTTCGTGTTGTGCGCCGACTCTAGTCTTGTCCGCGACTGGCAAATCGGCGCGCAGTCGAAATTCGATCCGACGCTGCACACCGAAGTCGAGGTGCGCTTCGATGCGCAAGCGCTGGGACGACCGAAGTCATACTCGAACACCGCCGACCCGAACGCCTGGGCGACGCGGCTGCCGCTGTGCGCGCCAGGCGCGACGGCAGCTGGCGCAACTTGCTTGAGCGCTACGCCACAGCACTTGCATGCGATCGATATGGCTCAGCGCGCCGACCTAGCAGATCAATGTCGAAAGGACATTTCCTTTGGCGAGGATCCGCTTGTCGGGTCCGCGGGTGTGATCGGTCGACGGGTCGTAATACCCCCGAATCTTTCCGTTCGCATCTCGTAGTACCTGGCTGCCGTCAGGATTGGTCTCGATAGAGCCCAATATGTTGTTGTAGGCATCTTTGAGGGTTTCCATCGCCATGTCGATTCCTCCATTGTCGGGATGAGATACTTCTCCCGGATTTCAAGCGGCCTTGCGCATTCACACCATAGGCTTTAGTTCCCCGAGGATGGTGGGTATGAGTTCAGCCACCGTCGGATGGATGTTGACCGCGTGCTGCAGCACGGTGTACGGCGCCCGGGTGTACATCACGTCGAGGACGCAGTGGATCGCCTCGTCGCCGCCGACGCCCAGGATCGCGGCGCCGAGGATCTGTTTGGTTTCCGCATCCACCGCGATCTTCATGAAACCCTGCGTTTCGCCTTTTTCCACCGCGCGGCCGACGCGCGTCATGGGGCGCATCCCGACCAATGCCTTGCGGCCGGACTCGCGGATCTCGGCTTCGGTCAGGCCGGCGCGCCCGAGCGGCGGATCGATGAACAGGCCATATGCCGTGATGCGGTCCTTCACGCTGCGATATGCGCCGCCGAGCAGGTTGTCGGCGACGATCTCGTAATCGTTGTAGGACGTGTGGGTAAACGCACCGCGCCCGTTACAGTCGCCGATCGCCCAGATGTTCGGCACGCTGGTGCGCAGCTCGTCGTCCACCTCAATGTAGCCGCGTGCATCCATTTTGACGCCGGCGTGGTCGAGGCCGAGATCGTGGGTGTTGGGGACGCGCCCGACCGCGAGCAGCACGTGCGATCCCACGACCTCGCGCGCGCCGTCCGCGCAGTCGAGCTTGACCGCAATATTCGCGCCGCGTTTCTCGACCGTCATACACTCGGCGTTCAGTTCGACGCCGACGCCTTCGCGCATCAGGATATCCGCCACGCCCTGCGATACGTCGCCATCTTCGCGCGCAATTACCCGCGGGCCCGTCTCGACGATGGTGACCTGCGCGCCGAAGCGCCGGTACATCTGGCCGAATTCGAGGCCGATGTAGCTGCCGCCGACAATGATCAGGTGCTGTGGCAGGAAATCGATCTCCATCATGGTCGAATTGGTGAGATAGTCGATCTGATCGAGACCTTGCATCGGTGGCACCAGCGCACGGCCGCCGACATTGATGAAAATCTGTTTCGCTTCCAGCACGTCGCTGTTGACGCGCACCGTGGAGGGCGATTCGAAACGCGCATGGCCCTCGAACGCGGTCAGGTTGGCGATGCCTTTCAGCCACTTCTCGACGCCCCGGCTCGCGTTTTCGGCGACCGCGTCCTTGCGCGCCTTGACCCGCTTCATGTCGACCCGGACTGGCCCGTCTATCATCACACCGTAGTCGGCGGCATGATGTGCGAGGTGTGCGGCATAAGCGCTCGCAACGAGCGTCTTGGTCGGCACGCAGCCCGTGTTGACGCAGGTACCGCCGAAGCGCCCGCGTTCGATGATCGCAACCTTGCGGCCCACGCCCGCCAGGCGCGCTGCCAGCGGCGGTCCCGACTGTCCGGTGCCGATGATAATGGCGTCAAATCGTGTCGTCATGAGGCAACCCCGCGGGCAATTGCGCCGTGCGCCGCATTATAGTCCTGGATAAGTCGGGGCAGTGCCTGACCACGGCCGGCCTGGAGGCTCCTTCGGCGACTATCGGTAGATCAGCGATGCCTCAGCCATGGCGGGTGCGATGGCGGGCCTTTTCGGCCAGCCGATGCCGCTCGTGCAGCAAGCTGGCTGCATCCGTTTTCTGCGGGCGCGGCCATGATTCGAGGGTTCGTTTCACGTCAGCGTGCGCCATCGCCACATGAGGATCGTCGTGCAAGCAGGGCCAATAATGCTGCGCAAACGCGTCGCCCGATTCAAGCGGGTTGGGTGCCGCTATAAAATGTTCGACTGCTGCGCGCACAGCCGGTGAGATCTCCGCCAACACCGGAGGTTCGGCGTCGCGCAGGAGATCGATGTCCACCATCAGCTCCGAGAGTCCGCGCAACCAATCAAAGGACGGGTGCGTCGTCAGCATTTGCAGTTGCTCAACCGGTGTCAGCGCGACGTTATGCTCTCGCTCATAATCCCGCTGGGCGTGTTCCATCAGCGCGCGGTGCAATTCACGCAGCGCGCTTGCGAGTGTTTGCCAGTCAGTGGTGTCAGTCATTTATCACCTGTTCAGGTCGACGCGGTTGGTGCGCATCGAAAAATTGCACGAAGGGTAAGATAAACCAATTCGCCATTAAATCCTCCAATCATCAACTTGACAATACCTTGGACAGTCAGATAGCGGGCGTTGTCATCTGTCGAAAGCGGAGGTTCCGATGTGGCTACGCCAGGAGGCAAG
>JADGRR010000017.1 GCA_017880745.1 Burkholderiales bacterium | reverse complement strand
CTGCCGTCGGTGTTGACGAAGGCGGGAAACTTCAACCGGCCGGCGAGTTCGATCAGCACTTCCTGGAATGGCTTGCACTGCCCCGTCGGCGGCAGCACCGGCACGCGCACCGAGTCCATCGGACCTTCGAATTCTGAAATCGGCCGGTCGAGCATGGACATGACGTCGTGGCGCTCGAGATAGGTGGTATCGGGCAGGATCAGGTCGGCGAAAGCGGTCATTTCCGACTGGAACGCGTCGCACACCACGATGAACGGGATTTTGTACTCGCCGCGATTTTCACCTTCGGTGTCGCGGTCGTTGAGCATTCTCCGCACTTCCATCGTGTTCATGCTCGAGTTCCACGCCATGTTGGCCATGAATATCATGAGCGTGTCGATGCGGTAGGGATCGCCGCGCCAGGCATTGGTGATCACGTTGTGCATCAGGCCGTGCACCGACAGCGGGTATTCCCAGGAAAAAGCCTTGTCGATGCGCACCGGCTTGTTGTCCGCATCGATGAACAGGTCATCGGGCGTGCCGGGCCAGCCGAGCGCGAGCCCGGCGAGCGGCGTATCGGGCCGCACGCCTTCGGGCCCCTTGGGGGTCTTGGCGAGTGGCGGAATGCCGCGCGGGAACGGCGCCTTGTGGCGGAAACCGCCCGGGCGGTCGATGGTGCCGAGGAGACTCATCAGGATGGCGAGGGCGCGTATGGTCTGAAACCCGTTGGAGTGGGCCGCGAGGCCCCGCATCGCGTGGAACGCGACCGGGTTGCCGGTGACCTTGTCGTGCTCGGTGCCCCAGCTGTCGGTCCAGGCGATGGGCAGCTCGATCTTCTGGTCGCGCGCGGTCACGCCCATCTCGTGCGCGAGGCGCCGGATGGTCGCCGCGGGAATGCCGGTGATGCCCTCGGCCCATTCGGGGGTGTAGTCCTTCACCCGCTCCAGCAGCAGCTGGAACGCGGGCTTTACCGGTGTGCCGTCGGCAAGGGTGAATTCGCCCAGCAGGTAGGGATCGGCCTCGGGCTGGTGGCAGGGCGCAGGCTGTTCGTTCAGGCGGTTCCACCACAGCCTGTTGCGCGGGTATTCGGGGATGTCCTCGCGGCGGCTGGTATCGTGCACCGGCAGGCCATGCGCCTCGGACCGCGGATCGAGGTCGATGAGGTAGCCGGCATTGGTGTAGCGCGCCAGGAACTCCCGGTCGTAGAGCCCGGTGTGGATGATTTCATGCGTCAGCGCAAGCAGCAGCGCGCCGTCGGTGCCGGGCTTGATCGGCACCCATTCGTCGGCGATGGCCGAATAGCCGGTGCGCACCGGATTGATGGAAATGAAGCGTCCGCCGGAGCGCTTGAACTTCGAGATCGCGATCTTGAGCGGATTCGAATGATGATCCTCGGCCGTGCCGATCATCACGAACAGCTTGGCGCGCTCCAGATCCGGTCCGCCGAACTCCCAGAACGAGCCGCCCAGGGTGTAGATCATGCCCGCGGCCATGTTGACCGAGCAAAAGCCCCCGTGCGCGGCGTAATTGGGCGTACCGAACTGGCGCGCAAACAGGCCGGTGAGCGCCTGCATCTGATCGCGGCCGGTGAACAGCGCGAATTTTTTCGGATCGGTGGCGCGGATCCTGGCGAGGCGTTCCTGCAGCATGCGGAAGGTCTCGTCCCAGCTGATTTCGACGAACTGGTTGTCGCCGCGCGCAGAACCCGGCTTGCGCATCAGCGGCTTGGTCAGCCGCGCGGGCGAGTACTGCTTCATGATGCCGGAGGATCCCTTGGCGCAGATCACGCCCTTGTTGAGCGGGTGCTCCGGATTGCCGTCGATGTAGCGCACCTCGCCACCGCGCAAATGCACGCGTATGCCGCAGCGGCATGCGCACATGTAGCAAGTGGTATGCTTGACTTCAGTGTGTGCCGACGATTCGGCTGGCGCTGTCTGGGTCAAAGTGGCGGGCGGCAAATGTGTATTTATAGGAAAGGGCGCTACTCTATATTAACGTTTTCGCGGCACAACCTGAGAATTCTGATTTTGTCATAAGTAGGGGTAATTGTTGTTACTTATGGACAATGATAAGCTGCTGTTTATTGCCTTCTACATCGACACATGCCCATGGCGGACACGACCCCACGGATTCCCGATTTCAACTCCGCCGAGCGCTGGGTGATCGAATCGGCGCTGAAGGAACGCTATGGCCGCTTCGTACCACTCGAGCTTGCCGACAGCGATCTGAAACTCGATCCGGAGGCACCCGTGCTCACCACCTGCCCTACCGTTTTCTGGAGCGAGCGCGGCTGCAATTTCCTCATTTTCAAGACCGGCGAGGACCGCTACCGCTGCCAGTTCTTCTATTCCGATGAAGAACAGTATGGCACCGGGCGCAGCGAATTCGATGAACTGGCCGAGTGCGTCAGCCTGCTGCTCAAATTGCAGGCCGACCATGAAAAACAGCGCCACGGCGTGCAAACCGGCATGACCGGCGGCCAGATCAACCAATGACACGGCAATGACTCTGGAAAAGGCGAAAAAACTGCTCGCGGTGCAGGCCGACTTCGGTGGCTTCTACAATGCCAATGGCGCCAAGCTCATACTGGCCGAAGTGCAGCGTGAACACGGACAAGCGGCGGTGGATGCGCTGATCCGCGAACTCGAACTGGAGCACATATTCGGCTTTGCGCCCGGGACGACCTTCGATGGCTCGCTCTTGGTGAAGAGCAAGTTCGGCTGATATTTGCAAGGTCTATCCGCCTATCAGAACATTCAGGGCGCGAGAAGAGCGTCCTTTGTAGATAGTCGCACGCGGCTCGGCTAATATTCGCCTGCGTCGGTTATAAAATAGAAACAAGCCGGAGGTAAGCGCATGGCCGAAGTGGTGGCAACCAATCAGACCATCCTGGTGGTGGGCGGCGGCATCAGCGGCATGACCGCCGCGATCGAGGCAGCCGAATGCGGCAAGCAAGTGCTACTGGTGGAGAAATCGCCCACGCTGGGCGGCCGAACCGCGCTGCTGTACCGTTATTTCCCCAAGCTCTGCCACCCGACTTGCGGCCTCGAGATCAATCTGCGCCGCATCAAGTCGAATCGCAACATCCGCGTGCTCACGCTGGCCGAGGTCAGCGCCATTTCGGGCAAGCGCGGCGCCTACAGCGCGACGGTGAAGATCGCCCCGCGCTACGTCAACGAGAATTGCACCGCCTGCGGCGCTTGCGCCGAGGCGGTCTCAGCCGAGGTGCTGAATCCGTACAATTACGGCATGAACAAGATGAAGGCCGCCTACCTGCCGCACGCGATGGCCTATCCGCAGCGCTACGTGCTCGATGCCTCGCTCATCGGCACGCCCGATGCCGATAAAGCCAAGGCGTCGTGCAAGTACGGTGCCATCGATCTCGAAATGCAGGAAGAGACCATCGAAATCAAGGCAGGCGCCGTGGTCTGGGCCACCGGCTGGCAGCCCTACGACGCGGCGAAAATCCAGCCTTACGGCTACGACCGTTTCGCCAACGTGATCACTTCGCTCGAGTTCGAGCGTCTGGCCGACCCGCATGGGCCGACCGGCGGCAAGATCCTGCGCCCTTCCGACGGCAAGGAGGCAAAAAACATCGCCTTCATCCAATGCGCCGGTTCGCGCGACGAGAATCATCTGCGCCATTGCTCGCGCATCTGCTGCATGGCCTCGCTGAAACAAACCCAGTATGTGAAAGAAGCCTGGGGCGCCGAGGCGAAATCCACCGTCTACTACATCGACATCCGCGCCATCGACCGTTTCGAGGATTTCTATCAGAAGGTGCAGAAGGACCCGACGGTGAGCTTCCTCAAGTCCAAGGTGGCGAAAGTCACCCAGGACAAATCGGGCGACGTGATCCTGCACGGCGTGGACACCGAGGGCTATCACCGCTATGCCAACGCGCACGATCTGGCGGTGCTCGCCATCGGCATGCAGCCGAGCGTGGCCGGTGTGGACATCCCGGCGGAAATCGTCGCCGATTCGAGCGGCTTCATCGAATCGTCCGCGGCGGATTCGGGTTTCTTCGGCGCCGGCTGCGCCACCAACGCCCTCGACGTCAACCGCGCGGTGCAAAGCTCTACCGCCGCGGCCCTGAGGGCGATACAAGTGATCAACAAACTAGCTAGAGCAGAGGCATAGCACCCATGGCCGACATGAAAACAGCCGCCTACATCTGCAAGGGCTGCGGCATCGGCGAGCGCGTCGACACCGCGCAGATGGCGAAGATCGCGACCAAGGAAGGCAAGATGCATCTGGTGCGCGAGCACGATTTCCTGTGCAGCGCCGCCGGCGTGCAGACGATCGCAGACGACATCGAGAAGGAAGGCGTCACCCATGCGGTGATCGCCGCCTGCTCGCGTCGCGCCAAGACCGAGGCGTTTTATTTTCCGAGCGTGGCGCTGGCGCGCGCCAACATCCGCGAGGGCGTAATCTGGGCCCGGCCCGATACCGAGGAGGCGCGCGAAACCACGCAGGAAATGGCCGACGATTACCTGCGCATGGGCTGCGGCGAACTGAAGAAAATGAAGCTGCCGGCGGGCAATCCGGACACCGGCCACGCCAAGCGCCTGCTGGTGGTGGGCGGCGGCGTCTCCGGCCTCACCGCCGCGCTGGAAGCCTCGAAGACCGGCTACCAGGTGGTGCTGGTGGAGAAATCCGCGAAACTCGGCGGCTGGTCGGCCGGGCTGTACCGGCGCATGCCGTTCCGCGAACCGTATGCGGAACCGCAGGACACCGGCATGGACGAACTCATCAAGGCGGTGACCGGCGACGCCAACATCAAGGTCATCACCAACGCCGTCATCGCCAGGACCGACGGCGCGCCGGGCCGGTTCAAGGTCGATATCAGCGTGGAGAGCGGGCCGTCCCTCACCGAGGAAGTCGGCGCCATCATCCAGGCCACGGGTTTTAGCACCTACGACATCGCCAAGCTGCCGGAGCTCGGCGGCGGCAAGAGCGCGAACGTGATCGACCAAGTGACCCTGGAAAAGCTGGCGACGGAAGCCGCAGGCAAGGGGCAGCCGATCCGCCGGCCTTCCGACGGCGGCGAAGTGAAGACCGTGGTGTTCGTGCAATGCGCCGGCCAGCGCGACGAGTCGGGCAAGCACCTCGCCTACTGCTCGGGCTTTTGCTGTGGCGCGAGCATCAAGCAGGCGATGTATTTCAAGGACGCCAACCCGGCAATAGACACGGTGGTGATCTACGACGACCTGCGCGTGCCGGGCAACGGCGAGGACTTCTACCGCAGCGCGCAGAGAAAAGGCGTGACCTTCACCAAGGGCAAAGTTTCCTCGGTGGTGCCCCAGGGCAATGCCTGCGAGGTGAAGTTCCGCGACCTGATTCTCGACGAGGACGCCGCCATCGCCGCCGCCGACCTGGTGGTGCTCGCCACCGGACAGGTGCCGAACTCCGGGGTGAACATCGACATTCCCGAAGAAGAAGTGGCGAAAATGGAAGTGAAGCCGGTGTCCATTCTCAACCTGACCTACCGTCAGGGCAAGGATCTGCCGCAGCTCACGCAGGGCTTCACCGATTCGCACTTCATCTGCTTCCCCTACGAGACGCGCCGCACCGGCATCTACTCCGCCGGCCCGGTGCGCCGCCCGATGGACATGGTGCAGGCCGCCGAGGACGCCACCGGCGCCACGCTGAAAGCGATCCAGGCGATCGAGAACGCAGAACTCGGCCGCGCGGCCCACCCGCGCTCGGGCGATCTCTCCTACCCCATCGTGCAACTCGAAGGCTGCACCCAGTGCAAGCGCTGCACCGTGGAATGCCCTTTCGGCGCCATCGACGAGGACGAAAAGCGCTACCCGGTGTTCAATGAGAGCCGCTGCCGGCGCTGCGGCACCTGCATGGGCGCGTGCCCGGTGCGGGTGATTTCGTTCGAGAACTATTCCTGCGACACGGTCGGCGCGCAGATCAAGGCGGTGGACATGCCCGACGAGTTCTCGGAAAAACCGCGCATCCTGGTGCTCGCCTGCGAAAACGACGCCTATCCCGCGCTCGACATGGCGGGCATGGAAAAGAACTGCTACAGCGCCTTCGTGCGCGTGATCCCGGTGCGCTGCCTCGGCTCGGTCAACACCATCTGGATCACCGACGCGCTGAACGCGGGCTTCGACGGCATCATGATGATGGGCTGCAAGCACGGCGACGACTACCAGTGCCACTTCGTCAAGGGCTCGGAACTTGCCGCCTATCGCATGAGCAAGGTCGACGACACGCTGAAACAACTTTCGCTCGAAGCCGAGCGCGTGGTCAGCTGCGAGGTGGCGATCACCGATATCGCGCGCGTGCCGCAATTAATCAACGACTACGCGGCCAAGATCAACGAAATCGGCATGAGCCCGCTGAAAGGATTCGCATAGCCATGGGCGACCTGAACCAGCAGATGCTCGACAAGTACCGCAACAACTTCCTTCACGAAGTCGAGGAAAAAGTCGACGACGGCGAGTGGGTAAAAATGTGCATGCAGTGCGGCGTGTGCGCCGGCTCCTGCACCTTCGGCCCCGACTGGGAGCATACGCCGCAGAAGATTTTCATGATGATCCGCGCCGGCAAGCGCGAGGAAGTCCTGAGTTCGCACTCCATGTGGCTGTGCACTTCCTGCTACAACTGCATGGTGCGCTGTCCGCGCGAACTGCCGATCACACACATCATGCACGGGCTGGCGAGCTACGCCCATCGCCTCGGCCTCGCGCCGAAGAACCAGCCGACGCGCGACTTCTCGCTGATTTTCTGGGAGAACTGCACCAAGACCGGACGCGTCAATGAACTCAGGATGACCATCAGCGTGTATTTCCGGGAAGGTTTCGTCTCCGGCGTGAAGAAGATGTGGACGCTGCGCAACATCGGGCGCGGACTGTTCTTTGCAAAGCGCCTGAACCCGCTGGAGCTGTTCGTGAGCCATGGCTGCAAGGACAAGGACGGCCTGCGGCGCGCGCTGAAGAAAGCCGACGAGATCGAAGCCCGGCGGCGCGGTTACGAAGTCCAGCCGCGCGGTTACAGCAGCTGAATGAGGGGTTAGACGATGGCAAAGAGAGAATACGCGTTCTACCCGGGCTGCTCCTCCCAGTTGCGCGGCTCGGCCGCGAACTACCTGGTGTCGGTCAACTCGATGTGCGACAAGCTCGACGTCAAGATGACGCAGATCCCGGACTGGAACTGCTGCGGCGCCTCGATCAGCTACGCCGGCTCGAGCGAGCTCGCGCGCCACGTGCTCTCGGCGCGCAACTTCGCGCTGTCGGACAAGCACCTGCCGGGCCAGGACATCGTCGCCACCTGCGCCGCCTGCTGGCTGGGCGGGCGCGAAACCATCGAAAAGCTCGATGCCTCGAGCCAGCTCCTGGCCGACACCAACGAAGCGCTAAAGGAAGCGGGCCTCGAGTACAAGAGCGGCACCGCGATCCGCCACATGGTCGAGGTGCTGGTCGAGGACCTGGGCTACGAGGAACTCGGCAAGCCGGTGGTGAAACCACTGGATGGCGTCAAGGTCGCGGGCTATGTCGGCTGCCAGACCAATCGCCCCTTTGGAATTGCGGGCGAATCGTTCGAGAACCCGCTGTACCTGGACAAGCTGATCGAGACCGTGGGCGGGGAGGCACTCTCCAAGTACGAAGAGAAAGTCAGCTGCTGCGGCGGCTCGCTCGCGTTCTGCGAGCCGGAAAAGGCGGAAAAGCAGATCAAGAACATCGTCGAGTCCGCCTACGACCAGGGCGCCGACGTGATCTGCACCCCCTGTCCGCTGTGCCAGGCGAACGTCGAGGTCTACCAATCCGAGATCAACAGGAAGCAGGGCACCAAGCTCAACATGCCGGTGGTCTATTACAGCCAGCTATTGAGCGTCGCCTACGGCGGCACCTTGAAGGAAGCCGGCCTCGACGGCCACATCATCCAGCCGAAGAAGCTGCAGGACATCGCGGTCAAGGTCGTGCCGGCCAAGCGGTAAGCGCGCGCCCGCTCCCCCGGCCGCAACTTTCCTCGTTCGGGCGGATCGCCGCGATTACGGTTTAATCCCTTTCATCTGCATCAACTCGCGCGCCAGTTCGATGCCGCCCCGGTCGAGGTCTATATCCGGGTTCGCGCGGCAATAGTTATCCAGCCACAGGAAAATCGATTCGCTGTCAGTCCCTTTAAGGAAGTTCCTGCCCGACGCGTCGGCCCGGCCGGAGAGATAACCCAGGAACCAGCTCCTGGTGATCAGCACGGGAATCTTGTTCATTTCCTGCGCGCTCTTCGCCATGCGTTTTTCTTCCATCCATTTGCTGCATGAACGCGAGCCCTTTATCTCCACGGGAGCTGCGAAGAGATTCAAGGAGAGCAGGCAGCCCGCCAGAAATGCGAGGGACCGGCTCATTTCGGCGTGCCCTTCTTCCGCGCCAACTCAGCCGCGAGCGCACTGCCGCCGCTGCTCAGATCCCTGAGCGGATTTGTCCGGCAGTAGTTATCCATCCACCTGTAGATCGACGCATTGTCGGTTCCGGAGAGGTAATCCTTGCCGCCACTGACCGCCAGGCCCGACAGATAGCCCAGCAGCCAGGACGCGTTGCCCAATGAAAGCGTGTCCGATTTCTCGCGATGCACTATCCATTCGCCGCATGATGGCGCCTGTCTTGCTTCTGCTCCCCCCTCCGACGGAGACGAGACCGCGACCATGCTCGCCGCCAGCAGCAAGCATCCAGAAACTAGTGAGCGCGGATTCATCCTGGTATTTCCTTGAGGGAAGATTTCATGATACTCCTGCGAACGCATGTGCCCGGGACGCATACCGCTTTGAGCCAGCTCGATCAAGCACGCGCTCGGCTGTCCGCGTCGTTGCAGACGACGACATCGATCGCGCCCCGATCGAAAAGCAGGAAGAAAAGCAGGGGTCGGGGCAAGCCTTCTCCGGCCCCGGCTTCCGCCAGCTGGTTCTATACGTCATCGAGCAGAGCGAAATGTTGACCTGCCCTTTTCTTCTTCTATTTTTCGCCGGCGATCGGGTTGGAAAGCACGCCGATGCCCTCGATGTCGATCTCGCAGACGTCGCCCGGCGCCATCCACACCGGCGGCGTGCGCGCGTGGCCGACCCCGCCCGGCGTGCCGGTGATGATCACGTCGCCGGGCTCGAGCGTCATGCACTCGGTGATGAGGCAAAGCGCTTCGACGACGTCGAACAGGAAGTCCCTGGTGTTGGCGTCCTGCATGACCTTGCCGTTCAGGCGCGACTGGATGCGCAGGCCCGCGCAACCGGCCGGCAACTCGTCGGCCGTCACCAGCCAGGGTCCGAAACCGCCGGTGGCGTCGAAGTTCTTGCCAATGGTCCACTGGCTGGTCTTGCGCTGGTAATCGCGCACCGACCCGTCGTTGTAGCAGGAATAGCCGGCGACGCAAGCGAGCGCGTCGGCCTTGGTCAGATGGCGCGCGCGCGCGCCGATGATCACCGCAAGTTCGGCCTCGTAGTCGAGCTTGATCGACACCTTCGGGCGCACGATCGGCTGTTGGTGCGCGACCTGCGATGTGGCGCCGCGCATGAAAAAGCTCGGGTATTCCGGTTTCGCATGCCCGCCCTCCTTGGCGTGATCCGCGTAGTTAAGGCCGAGGCAGAGAATCTTGGGCGGGCGCGGAACCACCGGCAGGTATTTGATGCCCGCGAGCGGCTTGACCGCATGCGACGGCGCCGCGTCCGCCGCCGCCTTCGCCGCGGCCAGCCCGCCGGGTGCCGCGAGCAGCCCGGTCATGTCGGTCGAGAACGAAAACCCGGTGGCGCCGAGATCGACGAACTCCGCGGCATCGGCCGATGTGACCACGCCGATCGCGGCACGGCCCTGATTGTCGTAACTGATGAGTCGCATAGTGGTTTCCGTTTGGTTGGAAGAAGGCATTAACCGAGAATCAAGCCAGGCATCCTACACGACCTTAACGCCGCATCGACACCTCCGAGGGACCAGGGCGGAGTTTCGATTGCGCCTTCGTAGTAATTTTTCTATTCCCCGCCGTTCCTGCACGCCGCGCTCAGGTCCTGCGCCTCCGGCGACCGCGGCTCAACGCCGGTTGAGCGGACGCAGCTTCACGTTGCAGCCGGCGCCGGGCGCCAGGTCATCTGTGCGCCGATGATGCCGGCGATCACCAGCGCGCCGCCGGCGAGCTGGGCCGGCGCGAGCCCTTGTCCGAGCAGCAGCCAGCTGCCGCCGATCGCGACGATGGGCTCGAGGTTCATCACCAGGCCGGTGCGCAGCGGCCCGATGCGCGTGGCGGAGGTGAACAGCGCGACCAGCCCGATCGCGTAGAGCACGCACACGCCCGCCACCGCCCAGAGCCCCAGCGCGCTCTTCGGCCACACCAGCGCATCGCCCGCCAGCGTACCAACGGCAAGCGCGGCCGAGGTGCTGGTCATCATCCAGAAGGTGCGGTTTTTCGCGTTTACATGGCTCAGCCGGTGCGTCGACACGACCAGGATGCCGGCGGTGAGCACGGCGGCGAGCATGGCAAAGCCAATGCCTGCCGCATCCACCGCTTCGGGCGACGCGCCGGTGGCGAGCGCAAGGCCGACCAGCGACACCAGCGCGAACAGCAGCGTGCGCCCCGACAGGCGCTCGAACCCGACCAGTGCGCCGAGCACGCCGATGATCAGCGGGTTCACATAAAACGCCAGGATCGCGAGCGGCACGCGGAGGATCTCGATCGCCTTGTAGAACGAGAATACCCCCAGTGCGAAGAACAGGCCGAGGCCGAGCAGCAGCGCTCGCTCGCGGCCGGCGGTGCGCCGCTGCTCGCCGCCGATGCGCAGCGCGACGCCGATTGCGAGCGCCGCGAACGCGCAGCGCACGCTGACGACGGTCGCCGCGTTGCTGCCATCCTCGAAGGCGAAGCGCGCCAGCACCACGGCCAGGCCGTAGACGAGCGCACAGGTCAGCACATGGCGGTAATCGGAAAAGCGCAAACCGGTCAACGCTTGAAGAGCTGTTCGGCGTTGCGGAAGGCGATCTTCTCGGCAACGCCCTGCGGCAATTGCGCCAGCCAGGTCTGGATATCGGCGCGCACGCGGTAAGGGCGGATGAAGAATACCACCCGGAGACCTCTCGGTTTGGTTTCCACCAGCGCGCGCGTGCCGTCGTTGGGCCGGCTGGTGGCGAGTATGCCGGTGACGTTCTGCTGACGGAAAAGAGCCAACACCTGCTCCAGCGGAATATGCGGCACCGGCTCTCCCAGTGTCGGCAGTAGCGGAGCGCGCGCGCTATGACTGCCGCTATTTCTTGGCCGGTTCGGCCGGCTTGGCGTCCGGCGTCGGTGCGGACACGGGCGCGGGAGCGGGAGCAGGTGCCTGCACGATCTCGATCTTTGCCTTGGCCTTCATCTCGTCGAAAAGCTTCTTTAGGTTCTGCTGCTGTATCTGCTGCGTCAATGCAGGCTTGATTTTTTCCAACGGCTGAACCTGCTGCGGGCGAGAATCTTCCAGCAGTATTACGTGATAGCCGAATTGTGACTTGACCGGCTCTTCGGTAAATTTGCCTTTGGCCAGCTTCGCAACCGCCGCACCGAATTCCGGAACCATGCCACGCGGATCGAACCAACCCAGATCGCCTCCGTTGGCCTTGGAGCCGCGGTCTTTGGATTTTTCCTTGGCCAGCGCTTCAAATGCTTTCGGGTTCTTCTTCAGCCTGGCTATGATGTCCTTGGCCTCGGCTTCGTTCTCAACCAGGATGTGGCGCGCCTTGTACTCGGTGCCGGTCGCCTGGGCTTTGATCTTCTCGTACTCGGCCTTCAGCATGTCGTCGCTGACGGGATTGTTCTTGAAGTAGTCCTGAACGAACGCATCGACCAGGGCGGATTGCCTGCCCAGCTCGATCCGATCCGATATTTCAGGCGCCTTGTCCAATCCCTTCTTGACGGCTTCCTGAGCGATGATAAGCTGCATTGCCAGACGGTCGATGAATTGGTTGCGCATCTCGGCGCCGGCTTCCCGGCCCAGATCGGTGCGCTGCTTCAGCATCAGGCCGACGAGGCTCTCGCTGATGGGAGTTCCGTTCACGGTCGCGGCCACGGCACCCTTGGCGGGAGCGGCGCCCTGCGTGGAGTCGTTGGAACTGCACGCGATCAGGGCCAGCACGGAAACGGCGCTTGCCAGCAGAATTCGAGGCTTGATGAACATCTTTGCATTTTCCTATTGAAATGGGTTGGCTAAAGCAGCAAACGCAGCAACTCGCATATGCTGCGAGTTCGAGTTTACGTCGTTTCCAACATTATTGAGAAATGAGATCAACCGGGCGCTTGCATCTGAACGGCCAGAGGGCGAATTCTACCTGCAATTGCACGGTCGGCGGCGCGAAATTCTGGCTCCGGTTGAGGACCGGTTCCGGCCTTCGGCGCGTGCGCCGGCGCGACAACGTCGACGGGCCGCCGCCGGTGCACTCGAGCCTCGCCGGACGGTGCTGCTGCGTGCGGCACGACAGGCATTGGGAACTCACCGTTGACGTGGACGGCGCGTGCCTAGATAATCCGGCGGAATCGATGGCATAGATTATTTGCGGAGGTGGTGGTGGCACGCAAAGCGCTCTACAGGTCTTTGTACTTTCAGGTAATTACAGCGATCGTTCTCGGTGTGGGCCTCGGGCATTTCTACCCGGACACGGCTGCCGCGATGAAACCTCTGGGCGACGGTTTTATCAAGCTGATCAAAATGATTATCGCGCCAATCATCTTTTGCACCGTCGTGGTCGGCATTGCCGGCATGGAAGACATGAAGAAAGTCGGCAAGACCGGCGGGCTAGCCCTGCTCTACTTCGAAGTAGTCAGCAGCATCGCCCTGGTATGCGGGCTCGTAATTGTTAATTTCATAGCGCCCGGCGCCGGCATGAACGTCGATCCGAGCACGCTCGACACCAAGGGCATCGCAGCCTATACCGGACCCGGCAAGATGCAGTCGACCACCGACTTCCTGCTCAACGTCATTCCTGGCTCGGTGGTTGATGCCTTTGCCAAGGGCGAAATCCTGCAAGTGCTGTTGTTCTCTGTGCTGTTTGGTTTCGCGCTGCACAGGTTCGGTGGCCGGGGGACGCTGGTATTCGACATGGTGGAGAAGCTCTCGCATGTGCTGTTCTCCATCGTTGGCATCATAATGAAGGTCGCCCCGATCGGCGCGTTCGGTGCGATGGCGTTCACCATTGGGAAGTACGGTGTGGGCTCGCTGCTGTCTCTGGGCAAGCTGATGGGCACCTTTTATCTGACCTGCCTGTTCTTCATCTTTGTCGTGCTCGGCGTCATTGCCCGCGTGCATGGCTTTTCGATATGGAAGTTCATCAAGTACATCAAGGAAGAACTGCTGATCGTGCTGGGCACCTCGTCGTCGGAATCGGTATTGCCGCGCATGATGGCCAAGATGGAGAATCTGGGCGCCCGCAAGTCTGCTGTAGGCCTCGTCATTCCGACCGGCTATTCGTTCAATCTGGATGGCACCTCCATCTATCTGACGATGGCTGCGATGTTCATCGCCCAGGCCACCAACACGCCGTTGACGCTAACGCAGCAACTCACGTTGCTCGGCGTACTGTTGCTTACGTCCAAGGGAGCAGCCGGGGTCACTGGCAGCGGCTTTATTGTGCTGGCTGCCACGCTCTCGGCCGTCGGAGGTGTGCCGGTCGCGGGTCTTGCCCTGATCCTGGGCATTGACCGCTTTATGTCCGAGGCGCGAGCGCTGACGAACCTGATCGGCAACGGCGTTGCGACCATCGTGGTCGCGAAATGGACCAACGATCTCGATGTAAAACGCCTGCGCCGCCAACTCGACAACGAAACCGACACCGACGCCGAGGAGCCGGAAATAGTTCTAGACAAGGTTGAGTATCACTTGCCCCCAGCGCATTGAACCGAGCCGCCTGATGCAACACGACCAAGACGTGGCGGAGGGCGTCTTGGGGACCGCGCTCCGCCCCGCAGGTTCAATGGCTCTCTGGTTCTAAGGTCCTAAGGTTCTAAGGTCCTAACGCAAACCCGCAATTACCGAGCCAGGGTTCGCCCCGGCCCCTTAGCGAGCCGGCACAATCACGACAGTGCCGCCGGTCGTGGTTCCTTTTGCGCCCGTGTTACCTCTTGCACCCGTGCTACCGGTTGCGCCGGTATCTCCGGTTGCGCCCGTGTATCCGGCTGCGCCGGTATCTCCGGTTGCCCCGGTATCTCCGGTTGCGCCGGTGCCACCGCTCGCGCCAGTGCGTCCGGTGGCGCCGGTATACCCGGTCGCGCCGACGTTACCGGTAGCGCCGGTGTACCCGGTTGCGCCGGTATCTCCCGTCGCGCCTTGCGGTCCGGCCGGACCTGCGGGAAGCGTAATACATCCACCCAACGCGAGCGCGGCCACTACTGCGACAAACAGTTTCGAATATCTCATGATGATTTCCTTTACTTGGCTAACGAGAACTACGCACGTCATTGTGAGCAGTCACCCAGATTTGATCAGCTTCTGGCGAAAATGATCAGCGTCGGCAGATCAGGCCATCGCTACTGCAACGTCGTACCCGGCGCAGCGGGCCCGGGGGCA
Organism: Burkholderiales bacterium; assembly: GCA_017880745.1. GTDB lineage: Bacteria > Pseudomonadota > Gammaproteobacteria > Burkholderiales > SG8-39 > 2-12-FULL-64-23. The sequence goes on along the minus strand of JADGRR010000017.1, from coordinate 745 downwards.
AAACCGTGGGCGAGAATGCCGCACTCGAGATCGCGGCCGAACTCCCGTTCGATCGCAGCCGGAGCCGTTTCCCCACTTGTCGGGTGTCAGTTGTTCAGCAAGAGCTGCAGGATGATGCCAGTGGCAATCGCGACCAGCACATAGTCGCCGCCTGTTTGAACCCAATGGTAACCACGGGGCGGTGCGCTCAGGTTGTGGCCGCGCCAGTCATCGACCACATAATTCCTGTGGCGGTATTCGGCCGGAAGGCGATCGCCCCTGTGGAATGCATGGTTTGGGCCTGCGCCACGTTCGTCCCGTCGCGCATCCGTGTTCGCGCGGGCCTGGTTTCCACGGCGATTCGGCTGGCGAGCTTCGTTGTCGCGACGATCCTGCTGGCCGCCGCGCTGTGCCTGTTCGTTGCGGCCGCGATCGCCGCGATCGCCGCGATCCCCATAACCCTGGGCGAAGGCAAAGCCTCCCGTGGTCAAAGACATTGCCACGATGGCCGAAACAACTGCTTTAGTGTTCATGCTGGACTCCATTTTGGTTGGGAAGTGCCATATTCGCCGCGCGCACTTTGCCGTGCGCCCGGCGCCGGCCTGGTAGCGGCCTGGTAACGGCCTGATACCGGTCAATACGGACGATAGGCTTATGAACCGACAGTTTCTGTGCGCTAGCGCACGCAAAGATGACGTTCGCCGGCACCTACAGGCAATAAATACCTCTATTGCCGCGAGGCCGCGCGCAGCGGGCGCGTCCCAGC
>JADGRR010000303.1 GCA_017880745.1 Burkholderiales bacterium | reverse complement strand
TCGCCCCGCGCGCACGCCTGTGCAGCCACCTGCTGCTTGGGATGCTCGCACTGCAGGTCGCGCTCGGGATCGCCACGCTGTTGCTGGTGGTGCCGATTCCGCTGGCGGCTGCGCATCAGGGCGGCGCGGTGCTGCTGCTCACCGCCGCGCTGCTCGCAAATCACGCCCTGCGCTGACTCCGCCGCCGGCTAACCCGCCCACACGCGCGCATTGCGGAACATGCGCATCCAGGGGCTATCCTCTCCCCATCCCTCTGGATGCCATGACTGCTGCACGCTGCGGAACACGCGCTCCGGATGCGGCATAAGTATGGTGAAGCGGCCGTCGGCGGTGGTGAGGCCGGTGATGCCGGCGGGCGAGCCGTTGGGGTTGGCCGGATAGGTCTCTGTCGGCGCGCCGCGGTTGTCGACGAATCTGAGCGCCGCCAGTGCCTGTGCCTGCGCGGCGCCATCGGCGAACACCGCCCTGCCCTCGCCGTGGGCGGTGGCCACCGCCATGCGGCTGCCGGCCATGCCGGCGAAGAACAGTGACGGGCCCTCGAGCACTTCGACCATGACGAAGCGCGCCTCGAATTGCTCCGACTCGTTCTTCAGGAATTTCGGCCAATGCGCGGCGCCGGGAATGATCTCTTGCAGATTGCTCATCATCTGGCAGCCGTTGCACACGCCCAGCGCAAATATGTCGCTGCGGCGAAAGAAGGTCTCGAACTCGTCGCGCGCGCGCGCGTTGAGCAGAATGGATTTGGCCCAGCCTTCGCCCGCGCCGAGCACGTCGCCGTAGGAGAAGCCGCCACCGGCAGCGAAGCCCTTGTAGCCTGACAGCGAGACGCGCGCGGAAATGATGTCGCTCATGTGCACGTCGATCGCCTCGAAGCCGGCGCGGTCGAACGCGGCCGCCATTTCCACCTGCCCGTTCACGCCCTGCTCGCGCAGGATGGCAATCCTGGGCCGGGCACCTTTGGCGATGAAGGGCGCCGCTACGTCCTGCGCCGGATCGAAGCCGAGCTTCGCGTGCAAGCCCGGATCGCCCGCATCGAGGATGCGATCGTACTCTTGCTGCGCGCATTCGGGATTGTCGCGCAGCGCCTGCATGCGCCAAGTGGTCTCGGACCAGGCACGCTGCAGATCGATGCGCTTCGCCGCGAATACTGGCTGCGCATTGCGCACGAGGCGGATTTCGTCGCGCTCGTTGGGACTGCCTATGGGCTGCGCCCGCAAGCCCTCCGCACCGAGGCGCGAGAGCACGGCATCGCGATCCTGCGCGCGCACCTGCAGCAGCGCGCCCAGTTCCTCCGCGAACAGCGCGGCGAGCATGCGCTCGAAGTCACCCGCGGGATCGCGTCCGGCCGCGGGTGCAAGCGCGCTCCCACTGCCGCCGGCGTCGTTGCATAGCGAATCGAGATCCAGCGTCACGCCGCAATGCGCGGCGAACGCCATCTCGCAAACCGCGGCGAACAGGCCGCCATCGGAGCGGTCGTGATAGGCGAGCAGCCGGCCGTCGCGATTGAGCGCCTGCACCGCACCGAAAAAGCGCCTCAGCGCCGCGGCGTCGTCGACGTCCGGCGCCGAATTGCCGATCTGCCCATAGACCTGGGCGAGGATCGAGCCGCCGAGGCGGTTCCTGCCGCGCGCAAGATCGACGAGGATCAGTTCACTCGCGCCGGCATCCAGGCGCAGCTGCGGCGTGAGCACGCGGCGCGCGTCGGCGCAGGGAGCGAAGGCGGAGACGATGAGCGAGAGCGGCGCGACGACTTCCTTCTTTTGCCCGGCCTCCTCCCAGGTAGTCTTCATCGACAGCGAATCCTTGCCCACCGGAATGCTTATGCCCAGCGCCGGGCACAGCTCCAGCGCCACCCCGCGCACCGTGTCGTAGAGCGCCGCGTCCTCGCCCGCATGCCCCGCCGCCGCCATCCAGTTGGCCGAGAGCTTGACGCGCGCGAGGTCCACCGGCGCCGCAGCCAGATTGGTGAGCGCCTCGCCCACGGCCATGCGCCCCGACGCCGGTGCGTCGATGAGCGCAAGCGGCGCGCGCTCGCCCATGCAATAGGCTTCGCCGGCGTATTCGCCGAATCCTGACAGGGTCACGGCGCAGTCGGCCACCGGCGTCTGCCACGGCCCGACGAAAGGGTCGCGCGAGCACAGCCCGCCCACGGTGCGGTCGCCGATGCTGATCAGAAAAGTCTTGTCGGCCACCGTCGGGTGGCGCAGCACGCGGTAGCAGGCTTCCTCCAGCGCGATGCCCGCGGCGGAGAACGGCGCAAGCTCGCGCTCGCGGCGCGTCGCCTCGCGCAGCATGCGCGGCGGCTTGCCGAGCAGCACGCCCAGATCCATGTCCACCGGCTTGTTGGCGTAGCGCTCGTCGGCGAGCGTGAGCTGCGGTGCCAGCGTCGCTTCGCCCAGCACCGCAAACGGGCAGCGCTCGCGCGCGCAGATGACGCGAAACTCCTCGATGCGCGCAGGATCGACGGCGAGCACGTAGCGCTCCTGCGCCTCGTTGCACCAGATTTCGCGCGGCGACATGCCCGGCTCTTCACTCGGCACCGCGCGCAGCGCAAGGCGCGCGCCGCGGCCTGCGCCATGCGCGAGTTCGGGCAGCGCATTGGACAGCCCGCCTGCGCCGACGTCGTGGATCGACAGAATCGGATTCGCAGCGCCCAGTTGCCAGCAGCGGTCGATGACCTCCTGCGCGCGGCGCTGGATCTCGGCATTGCCGCGCTGCACCGAATCGAAGTCCAGGTCCTCCGTATTGGTGCCGGTGGCCATGCTCGATGCGGCGCCGCCACCCATGCCGATGAGCATGCCCGGCCCGCCGAGCTGGATCAGCGCCGAGCCAACCGGCAGCCCGGACTTGAATGCGTCGCGCGCGGCAATATTGCCCACGCCGCCTGCGACCATGATCGGCTTGTGATAGCCGCGCAGCTCGCCGTCTGACTCCATTTCGAAGCTGCGGAAATAACCGGCGAGATTGGGGCGGCCGAACTCGTTGTTGAACGCGGCCGCGCCGATCGGCCCTTCGAGCATGATGCTCAACGCCGAGGCGATGCGCCCGGGCTTGCCAATCCAGCCTCGCGTGGAACGCTCGACGCTCCCCTCCCCCTCAGCGGGAGGAGCCGGAAGAGAGGGCGGGTTCAGGTAATTCTCCCACGGCTGCACGAAGCCCGGAATGCGCAGATTCGACACCGAAAAACCGGCGAGGCCGGCTTTGGGTCTGGCTCCGCGGCCGGTCGCCCCTTCGTCGCGGATTTCGCCGCCCGAGCCGGTGGCCGCGCCGGGAAAGGGCGAGATCGCGGTCGGGTGGTTGTGCGTCTCCACCTTCATCAGGGTGTGCGTGGCCTCGCGGTGATAGGCGTAGCGGCCGGCTGCGTCCGGGTAGAAGCGCTCGATCTCGCTTCCGGCCATGATGGCGGAGTTGTCCGAATACGCGAGCACCGTGCCCTGCGGATTGGCCTTTTCCGTCTCGCGGATCATGCCGAACAGCGTGTGCTCCTGGGCCACGCCGTCTATCACCCAGGATGCGTTGAAAATCTTGTGGCGGCAGTGCTCGGAATTGGCCTGCGCGAACATGGTGAGTTCGGCGTCGGTGGGATTACGGCCTATCAGGCGGAAGTTATCGAGCAGGTAGTCGATCTCGTCGGCGGACAGCGCCAGGCCCATGGCGCGATTCGCCTCCTCCAGCGCCGCGCGGCCGCGCGCGAGCAAATCGATCGAGGCGAGCGGCCGCGGCTCGACATGGCGGAACAACTGCTCCGCTCCGCCCAGGCTGCCGAGCACGGTTTCGGTCATGCGATCGTGCAGCAGGACCGCGATCTCATCGCGCTCGGCGTCTGCGCCTGCGGCGTAATAAGCGATGCCGCGCTCGATGCGCTGCACCGCCGGCAGTCCGCACTGGCGCGCGATGTCGGTGGCCTTGGACGACCAGGGCGAGATGGTGCCGAGGCGCGGCACCACCAGATACAGTTCGCCCGCGGCCGGCGCCGGCCGCACCGGGTCGCCGTAGACGAGCAGTCGTTCGAGCACCGCGCGCTCGCGCGCGTCGAGCGCGTGCGCGGTTTCGACGAAATGCCAGAATTCGGCGCCGGCGATGCGCGCGCCAGGCGCGATTTCGGCGAGGCGGGAGTGCAGTTTTTCCAGACGGAACGCGGAGAGCGCGGGGCTGCCGCGCAGCTTGAGGATTTCAGCCATGAAAGCCTGCGCCGTTAAAGCGTAATTATAACGGAAGCAGGCTGCGGTTGAAGATCGAACAAGGCGGGCGCACAATGATCCCAGACTCGGCACGAAGGTTTTGAGCGGGAGGAAGGCTTGTTTCGTGGGAGCGGGCTTGCGCCCTGAAACAAGTCCCCTTGGGGGACCCGCGAACAATGGCATTCGCGAGCAAGCTCGCTCCCACAAGGCTCCCACAACATCGGGGAGAGGCAGGATCAGCGGAGAATGAGCGCATGCCGTCGAACAAGACGCAACCGGGTACCAGCAGGATGGACCAAATTGTTGCAGAAGCCAGGCGGAATCGCGAGCGCCGCGAGCAGGACTATCGCGAGCAGGCGCTCAAGATCTATCCCTGGATCTGCGGGCGTTGCGCGCGCGAATTCGCCCGCGCGAACGTGCAGCAACTCACGGTGCACCACA
>JADGRR010000302.1 GCA_017880745.1 Burkholderiales bacterium | reverse complement strand
CGGCGACAATTTTGCGAAAAAGCACGAAAACGTAGTCAACTATCTCGCCGAAAAACATGGCGTGCGCCTGCACCCCCACACCGAGGACGAGGGCTGCGGCGAGAATTTCGGGCCGTCGCTGATCAACCGCTATGTGTTCGGCAAGGGCAACGTATTGATCACCGGCCAGGCCGCCGGGTTCCTCAACATGATCGGCGAGGGCATGAGCTGCGCGCTGCACTCAGGCGCAATCAGCGGCGAAGCCGTGGTGGAAGCGCGCCTGCGCAACCGCCCGGTGCAGGAAATGTACCGCAGGATGATCGCCTCGGAAGTGCGCCGGACGACGGACCAGTGGAACCCGCTCAAGATCGCCTTCGACCGCCCGCATGAGGCCGACTTCCCGGCCGCCCTGATGGCGCTCGGCTGGCGCGATCGCGCCCGCGTGCTGCGCGACCTGTGGCGCTTCATCGTGCTGTACAAGGAATTCAAGTGGGGCCGGCAGATCTTCAGCGCCGCCATGCAGCGCCCGCTCATCGGCGGCTATTCGATGCAGCGCTGGTTGTAGTCCGGCGCCCGTCGCGTTTTCTGGCCCGCGGCCGGCTGCTCCGGGGATGGGTCCACGCGCTTGTGGCCGCATTTATTCTGGGCAATAGCGGCCGAATGCGCTAGACTGCGCGCGGCCTGCGCGCACCACGCCGCGCCAAGACCGCCGCAGACATTGCCAGTCCATCCTATGAAGAACCCACGCGCTCCCGGCCAGCCTGCCGCCCCGGCGCCGGCCACCCCGCTGCTGAAGCGGCTCGGGCCGGGCCTGGTCACCGGCGCCGCCGACGACGACCCGAGCGGTATCGCGACCTATTCGCAGGCTGGGGCACAGTTCGGCTACGCCATGCTCTGGTCCGTATTGTTCACCCTGCCGCTGATGATCGGCATCCAGATCGTCAGCGCGCGTATCGGCCGGGTCACGGGCCATGGGCTCGCGGCCAATATCCGCGAGCACTATCCGGCCTGGCTGCTGCACAGCGTGGTCGGCCTGCTGCTCGTCGCCAACACCATCAACATCGCCGCGGATCTGGGCGCGATGGCCGCGGCGCTGCGCTTGCTCATCGGCGGGCCGGCGCACCTGTACATCGTCGCTTTCGCCGCGGTATCGCTGGGGCTGCAGATTTTCATTCCGTTCCCGCGCTATGCGCCGATCCTGAAGTGGTTGACGCTGACGCTGTTCGCCTATGTCGCCACCGTATTCGTGGTGCAGGTGCCCTGGGGCGAGGTGTTCAAGCGCACCTTCCTGCCCCCGGTCAAGCTCCACGCCGATTACCTGCTTACCCTGGTCGCCGTGTTCGGCACCACCATCAGCCCCTACCTGTTCTTCTGGCAGGCCTCGCAGGAGGTCGAGGAGCAGCGCGCCGGGCCGGGGGAGGAGCCGCTGCGCGAGGCGCCGGAACAGGCCAGGGAGCACCTGAACCGCATCCGGCTCGACACTTATGTCGGCATGACGTTTTCCAACGCGGTGGCTTTTTTCATTATGCTGACCGCGGCGGTGACGCTGAACCTGCACGGCATTACCGACATCCAGAGCGCGGAGCAGGCAGCCGAAGCGCTGCGCCCGATCGGCGGTGAGTTCGCCTTCGCGCTGTTCGCCTCGGGGATCATCGGCACCGGCATGCTGGCCGTGCCCATCCTCGCCGGGTCGGCGGCCTATGCCGTGGCCGAAACGTTCCGCTGGCCCATCGGCCTCGGCCTGCAGTTCGCCGAAGCGCGTGGTTTTTACGCCATCGTGAGCGTGGCCACACTGGTCGGGGTAGCGCTGAATTTCACCAGCCTCTCGCCGGTCAGGGCGCTGATCTGGAGCGCAGTGATCAAGGGCGTGATCTCGGTGCCGATCATGGCGGTCATGATGCTGATGGCGGTGCGGCCCGAAATCATGGGCAGATTCACCATCAAGCGCCGGCTCAAGGTCCTGGGCTGGCTCGCCACCCTGATCATGGCGCTCGCAGTCGCAGCCATGTTCTTCGCGCTGGGCCGCTCCCTGTTCTGACGCCGGAACGGGGCCGCGGCGGCCGCAATCAAACCGGGATCCCGCGCGCAAGGTGCGCGAAGGATGAACTTCAGTTAACCGAATCGGCGCGGCTTACGCGCAGGAAATACGCCGTAACCAGGCTGCTCGCCAGCATCAGACTCGCGATCGCCGCCAGCCAGAAACCCGGCGCACCCAGGGGGGTGAAGAGGCCGAGCCAGGCTAGATCGACACTCGTCAGGCCGATCACATAGCCACCGCCCAGACCCACGCCCCACAGGGCGACGGCGTAGATCAGCATCGGCACCACCGCCCGCTTGTAGCCGCGCAATACGTTCACCACCACCGCCTGCACCGCGTCGAACAAATGATACACGGCGACGAATGCGATCAGTCCGGCGGCGACGCGGCGCAAGCCGGCGTCGCCGGTATACACGCCTGCGATCCCGTCGGCGAACAAATAGAGGCCCGCGCCCACGACCGCGGCGCACGCCAGGGCGAGCGCGAGGCCGGCGAGACCCGCGGCACGTGCACGCGCGTGCTGGCGCGCGCCCAGCGATTGCCCGACCACCACGCTTGCGGCGTTGCCCAGCGCGAGCGGCAGCATGAAGGCGAGCGCGGCCAGGTTGGCCGCGATCTGGTGCGCAGCCGAATAAAGCGCGCCCAGCCGCGCAATGAACAGCGCCATGAACGTGAAACCGGTCACATCGATAAGGAAGGTCAAGCCGATCGGCAGACCGAGGGAGAGGATGCGGCCCAGCGCTTTCGCGTCCGGCCAGGACCAGCGCGCGTACACCCGGAACGGCCGGTAGCCGGGCTCGAACCAGCACCACGCCCAGGCGAGCGCGCAGACGATCCAGGAGATGATCGCGGTCGCCACCGCGCAGCCGGTGCTGCCCAGCTCGGGCGCGCCCAGATTGCCGTACATGAACACCGCGTTGAGCGGCACTTTGAGCGCGAGGCCGACTAGCGTCAGTGCCATCACCGTGCGCGGCCGCGAGATCGCGGTGGAAAAGCTGTAGAACACGCGGAACAGGAGCGAGGGCGGCACCGACCAGGCGAGCGCGTGCAGATAGGCGCGCACCTTGGCTTCGAGAGCGGGTTCGAGCCTGGCCACGGCGAGAAAAGGTTCGGGATAGGCGAACAGTGCGAGCGAAACCAGCGCCAGCGCGGCGGCGAGCCAGGCGCTTTGCCGCAATTCCTCGCCGATGTCCGCGTGGCGACCCGCGCCGTACAAATGCGCAACGATGGGCGTGAGCGCGAGCAGCACGCCCATCAGCGCGACGAACACCGAAAAATAGATGCTCGAGCCGATGCCGACCGCGGCCAAATCCAGCGTGCCGTAGCGTCCGGCCATGATGGTGTCGATTACGCTGTTGGCCATCACCGCCAGTTGCGCGACGAGCACCGGCCAGCCGAGGCGCACCAGTTCGCGCACCAGACCCCGCGACATGTTCAAAGCTCGTACAGCTCGCCCTCGCCCGCCAGCGCGCGTTCGATCAGTTTGCGGTTCAGGGCCGGGGCGAACAGTTCGATGAATTCATAGGCATAGCCGCGCAGCAGGCTGCCGCGCTTTATCGCCACGCGCGTGGTGCTGGAGCGGAACAGGTGCGAGCACTCCATCGCGCGCAGCTTCGGGTCGCGCTGCGCGTCGAAGGCCATGGCGGCGATGATGCCCACGCCCAGCCCCAGTTCGACGTAGGTCTTGATCACGTCGGCGTCGATCGCCGACAGCACCACGTCCACGGCGAGCCCGCGCGCGGCAAAGGCGGCGTCGATGTGCGTGCGTCCGGCGAACGCGGCGTCGTAAGTCACGATCGGGTATTGCGCCAAGGCCTCCAGCGTGAGCCTTCCGGTTTTGAGCAATGCATGCCGGGGCGGGACCACGGCACAATGGTTCCAGGTGTATCCGGGCAACGCCAGCAGGCCCGGAAAATCGTCCAGCGCCTCGGTCGCGATGGCGATGTCGGCCGCGCCGGCCTGGACCATCTCGGCCAGTTGCAGCGGGTTGCCCTGCTGCAGCGTCAGATGGACTCGGGGATAGCGGCGCTTGAATTCGCCCACCACGCGCGGCAGGGCATAGCGCGCCTGGGTATGAGTGGTGGCGATGGTGAGTCCGCCCGAATCCCGGTCGCTGAAGTCATGCGCCGCGCGCTTCAGGTTCTCCGTTTCCTGCAGCACGCGCTCGATGATCGCCAATACCGCCTGGCCCGGCTCGGTGAGCGAGGTGATGCGCTTGCCGTGGCGCACGAAAATGTCGAAACCGAGTTCATGTTCCAACTCGCGGATCTGCTTCGACACCCCCGGTTGCGACGTATGCAGGGCGTTGGCGGCCTCGGTCAAATTGAGCCCGCGGCGCACCGTCTCGCGCACATAGCGCAGTTGCTGAAAATTCATCGCCTTGGTCTAAATACCATATCGTTATATGAATATTCCCATTTATTCGTTCTTCTTATAACCAGAGTTTATTACGCTACCGCTTTTATTGGCAAATCCCTCAACCGCCGGCCCGCGCGGGCCGGACAGACCAGCAGGCCAAAGATACCATGTACCTATACGATGAAATCGACCAGCACATCGTGGACGAGCGCGTAAGCCAGTTCCGCGACCAGACGCGCCGTCACCTTGCC
>JADGRR010000301.1 GCA_017880745.1 Burkholderiales bacterium | reverse complement strand
TCGAACAGCTGGTGCTGGCGCACCCATGTCTCCTTCGACATGCCGTTGCGCTCCTTCAGGTCGCCGCCGGAGCAGAAGATCCGTTCGCCGGCGCCGGTCAGCACCACACAGCGCACATCGCCCGCGTCCTCGGTCAGCCTGGTCCACAGGTCGAGGAAATCGCGGCCCATCTGGGTGTTGATCGCATTGCCGACTTCGGGCCGGTTGAGGGTGACCACGAGCACGTGCGGCTCGGCCATTTCGGTCTTGAGGGTGGCGTAGTTCGGCAATTCCATTGGCTTATCCTTCGCTTTTCCTGATGATTTCGTCGGTGTGCTCGCCCAGACGCGGCGGGCGGCTGCGTATGGCAGGGCGCACGCCGTCGAAGCTCAAGGGCAGGCCGATGAGCTTCATCGCGCTGCCGGGCACCTCCTGCAGCAGACCCAGCGCCTTGGTCTGCTCGTGCGCGAGCATTTGCGCAATGTTTTGCACCGGTGCGCAGGGTATGCCCGCCGCTTCCAGCAGCGCGATCCACTCGCTGTTGCTGCGCCCGGACATCTCCGCCTCGATCAGCGCGTACAGGATCGCCTGGTGCTCGACCCGTTTCGGGTTGGTGGCGAAGCGCGGGTCTTCGATCCATTCCGGGTGGCCCAGGACCCGCGCCAGCCGGCGGAACAGGCCGTCGCTGCCGGCGGCGACCACCAGATCGCCGTCGGCAGTGGAGTAGGCGCGGTAGGGCACGATGCCGTTCGCTCCGGAGCCCTGCTTTGCCGGCAGTTCGCCCGACGCCAGATAGTGCGCGGCGAGCAGCGATACCCAGGTCGTAGCCGTTTCGAACAGCGACACGTCGACGACGCCTCCCTTGCCGCTGTCGCGCCGCCGATGCAGCAGGGTGAGCACGCCGATGACCGCCCACATGCCGGTGCCCAGATCGACGATCGACGGGCCCACGCGCACCGGCGGGCGTCCGGTCTCGCCGGTGGTGCTCATCATGCCGCTGAAGGCCTGCATCAGCGGATCGTAGCCCGGGCGCTCCTTGAACGGGCCGGCGCGGCCGAAAGCGCCGACATTGCAGTAGATCAGACTTGGCTTGCCGGCCGTCAGCGCTGCGCCGTCGAGGCCGAGAGTGTCGACCTGCCCCGGGCGCAGGTTTTGCAGCACGACGTCGGCGCGCTCCTGGATCAGGCGCTTGAGCAGCGCGAGCTGCTGCGGGTCGCGCAGATCGCAGACGGCCGATTTCTTGTTGCGGTTGAGCGGCTGGAACGCCGCCGCGGCGCCGTCCCAGAAGGGCGGGCCCCATTTGCGCGCGTCGTCGCCCTCGGTCTTCTCGATCTTGATCACCTCGGCGCCGAGGTCGCCGAAAATCTGGCCGGCGAACGGCGCCGCGACGCTGTGGCCGAGTTCGACCACGACGATGCCTGCGAGAGGTGCCGGGGAATTCAATGGACTTCCGTTTTCTTTCATTGGCGCTGAGCTGACAGTCCCGGATGAAGGCGGAAGGGGAAACCGCCATGGTGTCACCGACCCGATTACTCTAACATATGGCCACGACGGGGAGGTCATTGCCATGGCGACTCGGCGCTGCGCGCGCCAACCGTGTTTTTGCTACGGATAAGAGCGATCCGTACCAAAAACACGGTTACGGTTAACGGCAAACACGGCGCGGGGGTTTCATACAACATCGCAACTATGCAACAACGTGGGCGCGATTTAAGCCGCCGCGCATAGCTTGGTTTGAAGAGGCGATGACAGGCGTCCTGATTCAGAATCGTGGTTCGGAATTCATGGAGCCGCTCAGTAGAAAGACTTCTCCTCGAGCGTGAGCAGCGGAAATGCGCCCAGCGTGTGGCCCGGGTCGACCGCAGGAGCCGGATGCAAATAGGAGCCGTCGAGTTCCGACCAGCACGTCACACCCAAGAGCCCCAAGCAGGTCCGAACCTCCTGTTCCAGGATCTCGAGCAGGCGCACCAGGCCCGGCTGACCGTCTGCGGCCAGGCCCACGCACTGCATGCGGCCGATGCCCACGAGGTCGGCGCCGGCGGCAAGCGCCTTGACGATGTCGGTGCCGCGGTTGAATCCGCCATCGATGATAATGGGCGCGCGGCCGCCGACTGCGGCGACGATTTCGGGCAGGATATCCATGGCTCCACGGCCGTGGTCGAGCTGGCGCCCGCCATGGTTCGAGACATAGATGATGTCGACGCCGTGCTCCAGCGCCAGCTTCGCGTCTTCCGCGGTGGCAACCCCTTTCAATATGAGAGGGAGCGCGAATTTGGCTTTGAGGCGCGCCACGTCGTTCCAATCGAGCCGGGCCTGAAATTCCCTTCCCGGCACGTTGTCGCGGCGAATATTGCGTTTCGCCAGGTCGCGTTCGCGCCGGCTGTAGAAAGCGGTATCGACGGTGAGGCAGAATGCCGCGTAGCCCGCCGCAAGGGCGCGCTCTGCCATGGCGTCGACCCAGCCGGCATCGCCGTGAACGTAGAGCTGGTACATGCGCAGCGCCTCGGGTGCCGCCTGCGCCACGGCTTCGAGACCCGGCAGGCACACCGAACTCAGCATGTGCGCGATGCCGAACTCCTCGGCCGCCTTGGCGGCGGCGCCGCCGGCTTCGGTTGCAAAATGCTCCAGGCCGCCGACCGGAGCGAGGACCACGGGCAGGCGCAACGGGCGCCCCAGGAATTTGGTCGAGGCATCGATGCGGCTCACGTCGCGCAGCACCCGCGGCCGAAAAGCGATCGAATCGAGAGCGAGCCGGTTGCGCCTGACCGTCGTCTCGGTTTCGGCGCCGCCGACGATATAGTCCCAGTTGTCGTGATTCAGTTTTTGCCGAGCCTTCTTGATCAGCTCGTGCAGCGTCAGAAATGGGGATACGGTCATCGTCGCTTCGTCACACGGCTGGTGCGCCCGTGGCTCTTGCACGCGGATAGTTGCATAGATGGCAACGATGCCACGCGCGGCCATTATCTATGGTGACGAAGTTTAACGCACACCGGAAATGCGGGGTTCCGGCGCCGCCTCTATCATCCTCATCCGAGCAGTGCGCGCCTGAGGGCGGCGGCGCGATCGGTTCGCTCCCAGGTGAAATCCGGCAACTCGCGCCCGAAGTGCCCGTATACGGATGTCTGCCCGTAGATCGGCCGCCGCAGATCCAGCGTCTCAATGATGCCTGCGGGCGTGAAATCGAAAAAGCCGCGCATGACGTCCTCCAGCTTGGCCTCGTCCACGCAGCCAGTGCCGTGCGTATCGACGCACACCGATACCGGCTCGGGCACGCCGATGGCGTAGGCGAGCTGCAGCGTGCAGCGGCGGGCGAGCCCTGCGGCCACCTCCTGTTTCGCCGCGTAGCGCGCCATGTACGCCGCCGAGCGGTCGACCTTGGTCGGATCCTTTCCGGAAAAGCTGCCGCCCCCGTGCGGGCAACTGCCGCCGTAGCTGTCGACGATGATTTTCCTCCCGGTCAGGCCGGTATCGCCTTTCGGACCGCCGACGACGAAGCGGCCGGTGGGATTGATCAGGCAGTCGAAGCCGGGCGCGCGCAAAGCGGCGGGGATCACCGCTTCGATGATTTCCCGTCGCACGCAGAGGCGCAGTTCCTCGAGCGTGACCGCGCGCGCATGCTGGGTGGAGAGCACGACTTTTTCCACTGCTATCGGCCTGCCGTCCTCGCAGCGCAGGGTGACTTGCGATTTTGCGTCCGGACGCAGCCAGGGCAGCGCGCCTGTTTTTCTGACCTCGGCCTGGCGCCGCACCAGCGCGTGGGCAAGCGCCAATGCGAGCGGCATCCGTTCCGGCGTCTCGTCGCAGGCGAATCCGAACATCATGCCCTGGTCGCCGGCGCCGATCACGCCGCCGCCGCGGCTCACGCCCTGGTCGATGTCGGGCGACTGGCGGTTGAAGCTGATCCTGATCTCGACTGCATCCGGATCGCAGCCGGTGTCCTCATCTTCGGCTGCGCTTTGGTAGCCGATCCGGCGCAGCGTCTGGCGTACGATGCCGGCCGCGCCCGCCTCGATCCTGCGGAACAGGGCCTCGGCCGTCCCGAACTCCCCGGCCACGACGATCAGGCGGTGGGTGACGAAGCTCTGGCAGGAGACGTGCGCGCCGGGATCTTCGCGCAGGAACGCATCCAGGATCGCATCCGAGATCTGGTCGGCGATCTTGTCCGGATGCCCCTCGGACACCGATTCTGAGGTCAACAGGTGCGTGCGCATGCGCAGCCGGGGAATATTAGCGCATGCTCTATGAGAATGGACGCGGCTTGGCGATGCCGAAACCCTGGGCAAAATCGACTTCGACCGCGCGCACCCTCTCCAGGCAGTCGTCGCTCTCCACCATTTCGGCGACGGTGCGAATCCCGATCACCTTGCACACCCGCTGGATGGCCCGAACCTTGGTGAGCGCTTCCGGCACGCGCACAATCTGCAGAATAATGCTGCCGTCGATCTTGAGGAAATCCAGCGGCAGCGACTTGACGTGATCGAAACCGACGCCTGAGCGGCCGAACCCATCCAGGGTGAAGCGGCATCCCAGCGGCTTGAGTTCGTGGACAAAGCGGGCGGCCTCAGGCAGGCAAGCTATCGCGTCCGCGTCGGCGATCTCGAAACACAGCGCCTGGCCGGGCACCCGATTCTGCTCCAACGCGCGGACGACGAACTGCGGGA
>JADGRR010000300.1 GCA_017880745.1 Burkholderiales bacterium | reverse complement strand
TCGGAGGCCTTGGCGCTCGCGCCGGAAAACACGCTGAACAGGGCGGGGCCGCGATAAGTCAGCCCGCGCAGCATGCGCTCGCGGAACTGGAACAGGTTGGAGCTGGCGGACTGCAGCACGTACACTTCGTTGAGGCCGATGGCCATGTTGGCGATCTGCCGGCTGCGCATGCCGGAGCTGAGGTTGCCTTCTCCGTTCGGCGACTCGTCGAGGATATCGTCGATCTGCAGCAAAACCTTGATCGGCAGACCCGAGGACAGGATTTCCATCAGCTGGGCATGCTCGTCCGCCTGCAGTTTTCCGGCGTTGACGCAAACCAGATAGTCGGGAAACGGAGCCAGATCCTGCGGGTCGAGCCCGTTGGCCCCGAACTGCTCGAACAGGGCGTCGTGCTTGGATTCGCTGTACTGCCCGTCGATCTCGAGCTCGGCGATGGCGATGGCCCGGGCGAGTTCGATCAGCTTGGGCATGCGCTCGCGGAAGGCAGCGAGCGCATCGGTGCAGCGCTCGAACAGGAAGGAGTAGGGCTTGGCCGCGCCGGCCTTCTTCGCCGCCGCGTCCGGAGACGGAAAGAACTGCTGCGCGCCGAGCACCGCCAGCAGCTCGCGTATCCGCTTGCGCCGGCTCTCGGGAAATGCGTCCTTCGGCAAGGCCTTGGACAGCATGCGCGACATCGCATCGAAGTCGAACGTGTCGCCATAGCCGGTCCCGACGGATGCCTTCAGGTGCATCGCGCTGCGGCCCGCCTCGGAGCGCTCGAAGTCCGCCTTGAGGATGTTCGAAAGCTTCAGCACCAGCCGGTCGAGATCCTTGCGGAATGCTTCGGCTTTCTGTTTCTGCACCGCGTTCCAGGCATGGCGCAGCAGGCGCGCGGGCAGCGCGGCGTCGCAGTCCGCCACCTCGCCGTCGATGTTGATTGCGGCGCGCGCGCGCCGCAGGCTGTCCTCCAGTGATTTGTCGCCACCCGATTTTTCCGTACCCTTGGCCAGCCGGCCGGCCGCCTTGTCCCACAGCGCCGACAGCGGCCCGCCTGCGCCGCCGGAAACCAGGACGCGGATTTCCTGTTCCAGCCGCAGGCCATGTTTGCGGATGCGCTCGCCGTCGCTGCCGCGCGCGGCGTCGGCAAGCGCAGCATCGACGAGGCCCGACAGCGACTGCACGAACCCTTCGTCGGAACGGTTGGCAACCAGCACCAGCGGGAAATCGTAGCGCAGCTGGGTGAGTTCCCGGTAGCCGGCGAAAAGGGCCGGACGCAAATTCAGTCCATCGACCGCGTCCAGGTACTCGCCCGGCCGCCTGCCGGTCAAGAAAAATGCAACGTGCGCTTGAGTGTCCGCTTCCATGTTTTGTCAACCTGCCTTGCTGGCGAAGTCTCTCGATTTCGGTTAGGGCGCGCGCGGCGCGCCGGCGTTTTACGCTACCTTTTTTTCCGCTCCCTGCGGCCAGACGGTGTACTTGTCGAACTCCGCGTTGAGCCCCGCTCGCGTCAGATCAGGCGTGCGCAGTTTGTCCGAATGCCGCAGGTCCTCGTAGCAGGGAACATCCGGGTTGCGGTACAGGATCCCGACGGGCATGGAATCGTGGCCGGAGGCGATTTCGCGCGCCCGGTCTATGTTCGACGGGTCATGCTGCAGCTGGTTCTTGTACACGCGCGATAAGCCCGCGCTCAACTGCAGCCCGTTCTCGTGGTGCAGCAGCTGCACTTGGTTAGGATCGTGCATCCACGGGTCGAACGCTTTCGGCAGCCATTCGGTGCAGCGCTGCACGATGCGCACGAACGACAGCCCCTTGTGGTGGTAGGCCGCCTTCACGATATCGAACAAAAGCTCCGGGATCCAGTCAACCGCCTGCGCGACGAAGGAAACGTTTTGCACCCCGAGCGTGACCGACAGCGGATTCAAAGCCTCGAGGTAACTGCCGCGCGGGGTGGTATTGCTCTTGGTCCCGATGGGAGAGGTCGGCGAAGCCTGTTTCTTGGTCAGACCGTAAATCTGGTTGTCGTGCAGGAACACCGTGATGTTCATGTTGTAGCGGATGGCGTGGATCCAGTGCGCGGCGCCGATGCTGCAGCAGTCGCCGTCGCCGGTGTTGACGAACACGGTCAGGTCGGGCCGCGCCATTTTCACGCCTTCGGCGACGGGCAATGCGCGCCCGTGAATGCCGTGGAAACCGTAAGTCTTCATGTAATGCGGAAAGCGGCTGGAACAGCCGATCCCGGACACGAACACGGTCTTCTCCGGCCGCAATCCTTCGTCGCGGCACAAGCGCTGCACCGCCGCAAGAATGGCGTTGTCGCCGCAGCCCGTGCACCAGCGCGGCACCCCGCTCTGGTAGTCTTCCAGTTCGAAGTGCTCGTCGCTCAGTTGCAGCAGGCACTCAGTGGCGGACATCATGTTCATGGTCTGATCACCTTTCGTTACTTTTGTTGCTTTTACTTTTTCAGTTTTTCCAACATCACGCGGCGGATGGCGCCGGGCTTGATCGGCTGGCCCTTGCAGTCGCTCCAGCAGTCGACGTCGACAAGGTAGCGCGAGCGCAGCAGGATCGCCACGGACGAATAGCGGCGATTGCTTTCGTCGATGATCTGCTCATCCGGGCGGTCGCTCCAGTTGCTCTCGATGGTCATGACCTGCTTGAACCCGTGCATGATTTCCTTGATCCCCGGCGGCAGAGGCTGCAGGAACTGCAGGTGCATGGAGGACACCTTGTGCCCTTCGGCGCGCATGGACGCCACCGCTTCCTCGATGGCGCCCTTGGTGCTGCCCCAGCCGATCACCAGCAAATCACCCTTGGGATCGCCGAATACCGGCGGCGCCTTGAGCGTCTTTTGCAGCGCGGCCAGCTTCAGGCTGCGGGCGCGCAGGCTCTCCTCGTTGGTGTCCGGATCATAGGCAACATGGCTGTCGCGGTCGTGCGCGAGCCCGGTCACGGTGTGCATGCCGCCGGGCTGGCCCGGGATGAAGCGGCGCGCGAGGCCGGTGGTGGCATCCCAGTCGTAGGGCCTGCCGCCCTGCGGCACCGGGCTCTGGTCAACCGGCGGTGCCATCCATGTGTCGCTGAACTTCGGCCGCGTGAAAGGCTGCTGCGAAGTAGCCAGAGCCGCGTCTGACAGAACCACGACCACCATGTTGAACGTTTCGGCGATCTTGCGCGCGGTGATGATCGAGTAAAAACACTCCTCGATGGTGCCTGGCGCCATGACCACTTTCGGCGCATCGCCATGACTGCCGAATATGGCGGTCATGAGATCGCCCTGTTCCATTTTCGTCGGCTGGCCGGTGCTGGGGCCGCCGCGCATGACGTTCACCACGACCAGCGGAATTTCAGCCATGACCGCGAGCCCGATCGCTTCCTGCTTCAGCGAAAAGCCCGGCCCGGATGTGATGGTGACCGTGCATTTGCTGGCATAGGAGGCGCCGACCGCGAATGCGCAGGCTGCGATCTCGTCCTCGGCCTGGTGCACCATGCCGCCGACATTCTCGAACACTTCGGACAGATAGTGCGAAGCCGAAGTCGCGGGCGTGATCGGGTACATGGCGCAGATCTCCATCCCCGATGCGAGCACCCCCAGCGCGATAGCGGTGTTGCCGTTGATCACGATCTGCGGCTCGGTCGAGCGCGTCGCGGGGATGCTGTAGCAAAAATCGAGGTTGGCTTCGGCCCATTTATGGCCGGCTCCGAGCAGCGTAATGTTCGCATCGACCACGCTCCGGTCCTTCTTGCCGAATGCGAGCACGATCTGCTCCACCGCCAGCTTCAGATCCAGGCTGTAGAGCTGGCACAGCATGCCCAGGGCGAACATGTTCTTGCCGCGCTTCGCATCCGCGACGATGGTGCGGCACTCCTGCTCCATCGGAATTTCGTACACCCTGTAGCCTGCAGCCACGACCCGGTCGTAGGTCTCGATGTAGGAGGCCACAATCTTTGGGTCGGAGTGGCTGCGCCACATGCTTTCCAGCAGGATGATGCAGTCGGGTTTGAGTTCCTTCGCCCGCACCCTGCCAAGCAGCACTTGTTCGTTGAACGCCACCACGAGGTCGGTCTCGTCGCCGCCGTTGGTGATGTATCCGGAGCCGATGCGGATGCGGTTGCCGCTGGCTCCGGCGACGCTGCGCGCCGGCGGGCGGATTTCGGCGGGAATGATCTCCGTGGTCCAGATGCCGTTGCCCATCTGCGCCGCAATCGCGCCCAGCGACTGGCCGCACTTTTGCGCGCCTTCGCCGGAATCGCTGATGATTTCGATAATGTGCTCTTTCAGCCTGATCGCCGCTTTCCTGCCCGCGGGCGCTCGAGCCTTGGTGCCGGGTTTCTTCATCGACTTCTCTATGGTCATTTCGTTCATGTTTTTTTCCGTAGCCGCTGTTGAGCGCGCTGTTGAGTATTTGTGCCGCCAGGTGACGGGTCGGGAACCCTCAAGTCCTAGGCAACGCGCACGCGCGCGAAATTTCGCTCCCTGGTGTCGATCCCGAATAGCGTGCCTGCGCCGGTCCCGTCCCCGCTGATATAGGCAAGCCCGGGATCGCGGATGCCGAGATAGGCTTTCATGCCGCGCGCGGCCTTGCGGCCGGCGCCCATGGCTTCGATCACGGTCGCCGCGCCGGTGACGATGTCGCCGCCGGCGAACACGCCCGCCACCGAAGTGGCGAG
>JADGRR010000299.1 GCA_017880745.1 Burkholderiales bacterium | reverse complement strand
CGCTGCCGCCCGATGCCGTCAACCATCCTTTGAATCAAGGTGTTGGGAATTCGGGGCTGCGCCGGCGCGGCTCTGGCGCGCTTGCGCGCGAACTCGGGCGTCCGGCAGCCGGTCTAAGGGTAGAATGCAGGCTTTCGCCCGGACCCGATAACCCCCATGGACACTTCCACCGTTTCCCACGAGCAGACGCGGCTCTTTTCCACCGCCGAATCCTGCCTGCTCGCCCCCTACGATCTCGGCGCGGGCAAGCTCCAGCAGGTGTTCGGCTCGATCATGGCGCACAGGATCGATTATGCCGACCTGTACTTCCAGTACGTGCGCTCCGAGGGCTGGAGCCTGGAGGAGGGCATCGTCAAGTCGGGCAGCTTCAACATCGAGCAGGGCGTAGGCGTGCGCGCCGTCTCCGGCGAAAAGACCGCCTTTGCCTTCTCCGACGACATCAGCCTCATTGCGCTGGAAGATGCGGCGAAGGCCACGCGCGCGATTGCGCAACGCGGCCAGTCGGGCCGCGCGCGCGCGCGCGGCCGCGCGGCGGTTGCGCGGCGCGGCGCCGGTCGTGACCTTTACCGTCCGTCCGACCCGCTCGCCTCGCTCGCAGACGGGGACAAGGTGCGGTTGTTGGAGCGGCTGGAGGGCCACGCGCGCGCGCTCGATCCGCGCGTGGTGCAGGTGATGGCGGGGCTCGCCGGCGAGTATGAAGTGGTGCTGGTGGCGCGCTCGGACGGCCTGATGGCGGCCGATGTGCGCCCGCTGGTGCGCCTGTCGATCACCGTGATCGCGGAGGAAAACGGCCGGCGCGAGCAGGGCAGCGCCGGCGGCGGCGGGCGCTTCGATTACGCCTATTTCGACGACGAGCGCCTGCGGCAGTATGCCGCGATGGCGGTGGATCAGGCGCTGGTAAATCTGCGGGCGCGGCCGGCGCCGGCGGGCAATATGACGGTGGTGCTCGGGCCGGGCTGGCCGGGCATCCTGCTGCACGAGGCGATCGGTCATGGCCTGGAGGGCGATTTCAACCGCAAGGGCAGTTCGGCTTTCTCCGGCCGCGTCGGCGAGCGCGTCGCGGCCAGGGGCGTCACCGTGGTTGACGACGGCACCATTCCCGACCGGCGCGGATCGCTCAACATCGACGACGAGGGCAATCCGAGCCAGCGTACCGTGCTGATCGAGGACGGCATCCTTCGCGGCTACATGCAGGACAGCCTGAACGCGCGCTTGATGGGCGTGCCGGTTACCGGCAATGCCCGGCGCGAGTCCTATGCACACAGCACGCTGCCGCGCATGACCAACACCTATATGCTCAACGGCGACAAGGAGCCGCAGGAGATCATCGCTTCGGTCAAGCGCGGGCTGTACGCGGTGAACTTCGGCGGGGGGCAGGTGGACATCACCAGCGGCAAGTTCGTGTTCTCCACCTCCGAGGCCTACATGATCGAGGACGGCAAGGTCACCTATCCGGTGAAAGGCGCCACGCTCATCGGCAACGGCCCGGATGCGCTCAAGCGCGTCGCCATGATCGGCAACGACATGCGCCTCGATACCGGTGTCGGCACCTGCGGCAAGGACGGCCAGAGCGTGCCGGTGGGGGTGGGCCAGCCCACGCTTAGGATCGACGGATTGACGGTGGGCGGAACCGCGTAGCGTGCACCAACCGTGTTTTTGGTACGGATGAAAAGCGCATCCGTACCAAAAACACGGTTATGGATAAAAACAAAATTGGCGCAGGGGTTTTAGCCAAGATCGCCGATTGCGTACGGACGTGGTTTTCGTCCACGCGCAATCGGCGATCCGCGCGGACGGGACGCCGTCCGCGCAAGTGCGAGCGCCGCGGTTTGCGGTATCCTCCGGCGTCCGCCGAAGCGGGCGGTCGGCTGTAGGCCGCTAGCGCTCGGCCCAGTCCTTCGAGCGTTCCAGCGCGCGCGTCCAGCCTGCCATGCGCGCCGCGGCTTCGGCGCGGCTCATGGCTGGCTCGAAGCGCCGCCCGACCGCCCACTGGCGGCCGATTTCGGCGGTGTCTTTCCACACGCCCGTGGCGAGTCCGGCCAGATAGGCCGCGCCGAGCGCGGTGGTCTCCAGCACTTTGGGGCGCACCGCCGGCACGCCGAGGATGTCTGCCTGGAATTGCATCAGCATATTGTTGACGGCGGCGCCGCCATCGACGCGCAGTTCCTTCAGCCGAATGCCGGAGTCCTGCTGCATCGATTGCAGCACTTCCGCCGACTGGAAGGCAATGGCTTCGAGCGCCGCGCGAGCGATGTGCGCACGCGTGGTTCCGCGCGTGATACCCAGCATCGTGCCGCGCGCATAGGCGTCCCAGTGCGGCGCGCCCAGGCCGGCGAAGGCCGGCACCAGGTAGACGCCGCCTGCGTCGACCACGCTGGCGGCGAGCGCTTCGACCTCGTTCGATGCGCGAATGATGCCCAGGCCGTCGCGCAGCCACTGCACTACTGCGCCGGCGGCGAACACGCTGCCCTCCAGCGCGTAGCGCGGCTTCGCGCCGCTCTGGGCGCAGCGGGTGGTGAGCAGTCCATTGGCTGAAGGCACGGCCTTGGCGCCGGTGTTGAGCAGCATGAAGCAGCCGGTGCCGTAGGTGTTCTTGGCCATGCCGGGGGTGTGGCAGGCCTGGCCGAACAGGGCTGCCTGCTGGTCGCCGGCGATGCCGGCGATCGGGATCGGGGCGCCGAAAATTCTTTTTGCGCTCTCGCCGTAGAGGTGCGATGAGGGCAGCACCTCTGGCAGCAGCGCGCGCGGAATGCGGAACAAGGCGAGCAGCCCCTCGTCCCAGGCGTCGGCGTGAATGTTGTACAGCATGGTGCGCGAGGCGTTCGACACGTCGGTGACATGCAGGGTGCCGCCGGAGAGCTTCCACGCGAGCCAGCTGTCGACGGTGCCGAATGCGAGCTCGCCGCGCTCCGCATGCAGCCTCAGGCCCGGGATGCTGTCGAGCAGCCAGGCGAGCTTGGTGGCCGAGAAATACGGGTCGAGCACCAGACCGGTCTTGCTGCGCACGGCCTGCGTCCTGTCGCGTCGCTTCAATCTGTCGCACTCGGCCGCGGTGCGCCGGTCCTGCCAGACGATCGCGTTATGCACCGGCTGGCCGGACTTGCGCTCCCACAGGATGGTCGTCTCGCGCTGGTTGGCGATGCCCAGCGCCGTGATATCGGCCGCTTTCAGCCCGGCCTGGGCGAGCGCGCGGCGGGCGACCCGCAACTGTGAGGCCCAGATGTCCTGCGGGTCGTGCTCGACCCAGCCCGGGTGCGGGAAAATCTGGCGGAATTCCTGCTGCGCCATGGCGCGCATGCGGCCGTCTTCGGCAAAGACAATCGCGCGGGAGCTGGTGGTGCCTTGATCGAGGGCGAGGATGTGTTTCATGTTGTTGTGCGTTCTCGTGCCGGAAGTATTGCTGTTTGCGCCCCGCAGGTTGTTGAAACATGGGGCACGCCGCCATTTATATCCCCCAATTCGGAGGCTGCTGAAAAACGCTTCCCGCGCAGACCTTGCCGCCGCCTGCCCTTGCTTCGCGTTCGGGAAGCTTTTTTCAACAGCCTACTTGCCCTCTGCGCTTCACGCCTACGATCTGGGGCGCATGCGATTGTGTTACCATTTGCCCCTGGTTTCAACGACATTTTCCCCACACGCAATGCCGCTGTCCGCAGCCCCCGTCTCCCGCGTCCGCAAACACACCCGCAGCGTGCGCTTCGAAGGCTATGCGCGCGCCGACGGCTTGTGGGACATCGAAGCCCACCTCACGGACGTCAAACCCGAAGACTATCCGCTCGCCCCCGGCGTGCGTGCGGCCGGCAGCCCGGTGCACGACATGTGGATACGCCTCACCATCGACGGGCGGATGAACGTGGTCGGCGCCGAGGCGTGCACCGACGCCATGCCCTATCCCCCGTATTGCGCCGGGATTGCGCCCGATTACGCCGCTCTGGCGGGAACGAACCTGATGCGCGGATTCCGCAAGGCGCTGCACGAGCGCTTTGGCCTCGTGCGCGGCTGCACCCACCTGACCGAGCTGCTGGGCCAGTTTCCCTCCGCGGCGATCCAGGTGCTCGCAGGCGAGCAGCGCGACAACCACGACGATGGCAGGAAGCCGTTTCACCTCGACCGCTGCCATGCGCTCGATACCGGCGGCGAGGCGGTGCGCCTGTACTATCCGCGCTGGCGGCGCGAAGCGAAGACCGGGACCGATTGACGCCGATTGACCTGGGTCAATGCGCCCGCTTGCCCGCCTGCGTGATCATCCCCTTGAGATTCAACCAGGAACCGAGAAATGAAAATCCACGAATACCAGGCCAAGGAAGTGCTGCGCAAGTACGGCGTGCCCACGCCGCGGGGAGTGCCCTGCTTCTCGGTCGATGAGGCAGTCAAAGCCGCGCAGACGATCCCGGGCAAGGTGTGGGTGGTGAAGGCGCAGATCCACGCCGGCGGCCGCGGCAAGGGCGGCGGGGTAAAGCTGGCGAAATCGCCGGACGAGGTGAAGACCTTCGCCGGCCAGATCCTCGGCATGCAGCTGAAGACGCACCAGACCGGTCCCGAGGGGCAGAAAGTGCGGCGGCTGCTGATCGAGGAGGGCGCCGACATCAAGAAGGAACTCTACGTCGGCATGGTGGTGGACCGCGTCACGCAGAGAGTGTGCCTGATGGCCTCG
>JADGRR010000298.1 GCA_017880745.1 Burkholderiales bacterium | reverse complement strand
GCTTGCGCGGCTCGCCCGCGCTCTCGATTCGCAAAAGGCCTTTGTTGCCGATGCGGCGCACGAACTGCGCACCCCGCTCACCGCCGTTCAGTTGCAAATTCAGCTGGCCGAGCGGGCCAAGACAGACGACGAGCGCACAGCGGCATTTGCCCAACTCAAGCAGGGACAGTCGCGCGCGGCCCATCTGGTGCAGCAGTTGCTCACGCTTGCGCGCCAGGAGCCAGGCGTTGCAGTGCAGCCGCTGTCGTCCGCCGATCTGGCACAGCTTGTGCGCCTCGTGGTATCTGAATACGCTCCTCTGGCGGCGGCAAAGAACATCGACCTTGGCATCAGCGAAAACCGGCAGGCCAGCGTTTCCGGCGATTTCGAAGCGCTGCGCGTCATGCTGGGCAATCTGGTCGACAACGCGATTCGATACACGCCGCCGGGCGGAACCGTCGATGTCGCCTTGCGCTCGCGCGATGGCCGCGCGGTCATCGAGGTCTGTGACACCGGGCCCGGCGTGCCGGAAGAGGAGCGTGAGCGCGTGTTCGACCGATTCTATCGGCGCGATATGACCCACACCGCGGGGAGCGGATTGGGACTGGCAATCGTCAAAAATATCGCTGATCGCCATCACGCCGGCATTCAGCTTGAGGATCGAACTCCCGGCCCCGGGCTGCGCGTATCGGTCAGCTTCCCGCTCGCTTAAGCCATCCGCCGTTTCCCGGTGCGCACAATCCTTTTCTGCAGTTTAAGTCTGATTTAAGTCAGCACGCCTAAGCTGTTGGACATCACGGGGACGTTCCCCGGCAACCAACGCAAGGAGTGCATGATGAAACCCAAAGTTCTGGTTCGGAGCCTGATCGCGGCGGGCGTGATAACAGCCGTTGGTGCAGGCGCGTTCTCCGCCGGTCATTGGTTACCGCAGGAGGCTGCTGCCGCTAATGCTCCGGTCGCAGTTGCAAGCACCTCAACGGCGAGCGCCCCGCTTCCGGACTTTACCGGCATCGTCGACCGCAACGGGCCCGCTGTAGTCAATATCAGCGTGACCCATGAAGTCAAGACCGCGGCAGCGGCGCCGCAGTTTCAGGGGCTTGACCGCAATAGCCCATTCTTTGAATTCTTCCGCCAATTCCCCGGCGCCGTGCCGCACGGCGGCGTGCCCGAACGCGGAATGGGATCCGGGTTCATTGTCAGTCCCGACGGCGTCATCCTCACCAACGCCCACGTCATCGACGACGCAACCGAAGTGACCGTCAGGCTCACCGACAGGCGCGAATTCCGCGCCAAGGTCATCGGCAGCGACAAACCCAGCGATGTCGCCGTCCTCAAGATCGACGCAACCGGCCTGCCGACGGTGAAGCTGGGCAGCAGCACGAACGAGAAGGTCGGCGAGTGGGTGCTGGCCATCGGTTCACCCTATGGCTTCGAAAACTCGGTGACCTCGGGCATCGTCAGCGCAAAATCGCGCTCGCTTCCGGACGGGACCTACATTCCCTTCATCCAGACCGACGTCGCAGTCAATCCGGGCAATTCCGGCGGGCCGTTATTCAATATGAAGGGGGAAGTAATCGGCATCAATGCGCAAATCTTCACCCACACCGGTGGCTATCAGGGCCTGTCGTTCGCCGTCCCGATCGACCTTGCGGTCAAGGTCAGGGATCAGTTGCAGCAGTTCGGCAAAGTCAGCCGCGGGCGGCTCGGGGTCACGATCCAGGAAGTCAATCAGCAACTCGCCGACTCATTCGGCTTGAAGCGTCCGAGCGGCGCTTTGGTTGCGGCGGTCGAGGACAATGGCCCGGCGGCCAAGGCTGGAATCAAGGCTGGCGACGTGATCCTGAAGTTCAACGGACAGGCGATATCGAGTTCCGCAGAACTGCCGGCGCAGGTCGCGGACGTGAAGCCTGGCACCAAAGCAACCCTGGAACTGTCGCGCAACGGGTCGCCCAAGGAGGTCGAGGTGACGGTTGGCGAGCTGAAGAGCGAGAAAGTGGCTACGGCCGATTCCGTGAATCAGGAACATGGCCGCCTCGGACTTGCGGTGCGGCCGCTGAACCCCGAAGAGCGGCAGCAGGTCGGTTCGAAAGGACTGGTGGTCGAAGAAGCAAGCGGCCCCGCCGCGCGCGCCGGCATTCAGCCTGGAGACCTGCTCCTGGCAGTCAACGGAACGCCGATCCAGTCGGTCGAACAGTTGCGCGCGCTGGTGGCAAAGTCCGGCAAGACCATGGCCTTGCTGATTCAGCGCGACGACGGGAAGATTTTCGTTCCGGTCGATCTGGGAGGCAAACAGGGCTGAAATAAACCGGCGTTGCGTAACGGGGTGTTGAATTCAAGGGGGCATCGCCCCCTTGTTCAGCCTATCCGCAGCTCACCGCGCCTGCTCAATTCTCGATAGGATGCGTTCACACCGCTGGCGGTCGAGCGTATCGGCCACGCCCGGTTGCGCGCACCACGCAAGCAAGCGCTCGGCCGCGGTGACGGAGCCGGCGCTTGCCGCACTGCTGAAGCGCTCCTTCAATTTTTTCACCTGGAGCGCGAGTCGTTGCGGTTGAACCTCTGGCGGGCTATCCATACCCAGCAGCAACTCGAGGTCGAGCAGGGCTTCGCGCCGCGTTGCGGCACCTTGCTCTATCCGCGCCAGGTAGTTCGCGGCCGCGCCCGAATCGGACAGCGCGGCTAACGCCGAGTCTCGTCGCGCCAGCATTCTTTTCTCCCAGGCAGCCGGCAGGGCGGGCAAAGCCGCCCATCGTTCCGGTGTCGCCGCCGACGGCATCTCGACCGCCTCCGCCTCTAATAGGGCCGAAGCGCCGCCCGAGCGCATCAATGCGTCCAGTTCCTCGCACAACCGTTCTTTCGCCGCCAGAGTCTGCCACACCGCGGCTTCGCGGGAACGAACCCGCGCCGATAGCATCGCCTCCAGCGCCGCTTTCCCTTTGGTGAAGCGGGCTTCAAGGTCGCGCAAATCGGGACCCAATGCGCCGGCCTTCTGTTTCCACTGCTCCTGCAAATCGCGCAGCGCGCGGCGCAGTTCCTGATCCTCAGTACCCGCATCCCGCGCGAGTTGCTCGAGTTGCGCGCAGAGTTCCTGCAGCGCGCGGCGAGTTTCCTGCTTGAGGCCATCTTCCTCCTTGCGTTTGCTCTGGCGCGCGTCGAACACGGCGTCGCAAGCGGCGCGAAATTTCGTCCACAAGGCGCGCTCGTCGCGCTGCGCCAGCGGCATCTCCTTCGCCTGGATCTGCCATCGGGCCTGAATCGCCTTGACCTGCGACGGCGCATCGCGCTCCATGGCTTTGGCTGAGAGCGCCGTGACCTCGTCGATCAAGGCCTGGCGCCCCGCCTTGGCGCGATCGCGCGCAGCCGACAAGGCTTCGCGCAGCGGCCCAAGCGCGGCCTTGAACCGCAGATCGAGCTTTTTCCATCCGCCCGGATCGACGCTGCCCAGATCGCCCTCGCGCCACTTTTGATCGGTGTCGCGCAACCAATGCTCAAGCGCACGCCAGTCGATGGGTTCCTGGAGCAGGCTCGGCGCGTGCGCCGCCGCCGCGGCAATGAACTCTTCCCGTCGCTTGCGCGCTTCCTTTCGCTGCGCCGCCAGTTCCGCGAAATGTCGGGCAGCGGGGGCATAGGCCTTTTCGCATGCGCTGTCGAAGCGCTCCCACAGCGCTTTGGGCACGCCCGCATGCTGCTGGTCGAGCGCTTTCCACTCGTTGCGCAGTTTCTGCACTTCGAGCGCGAGTTGCGCCGCATCGAGCGTCTGCTTCGCCGCGGCTTCGGCGCGCTCGCACAGCTGCACGCGGGCGTTTTGCTGGCCGAACGACTCCCAGCGTTCGAGTTCGACCAGCTGCTGCACCAGGCGGCCGAGGCGCTGCGCGGTCGGCTTAGGCAGCGCGCCTGCCCCGGTCTTGAGGACCTTGATTGCGTCGGCAGCCTCGCGCGCAGCCTGCATCTGCCCCGCGGCGAGTGCCTGCTCCGCGCTGTGCAGCAGAGCATGGAACTGCTGCCGCGCAGCGTTCGCTTCCTGTTGCGTGGCCTGTATCTGCGCCAGCCGGCGCTGCTCCACCGTCGTCATTGCGGCTTCGAAGCGCCGCGTCAGCTCCGGCGCGCGAATCGCCCGATCGAGAGCCTGCCATCGCTGCGGCAGTTGTGCATGGTCGATCGACGTGCCCGCGGCAAGCTGCTCGGCTTCGAGCACCAGCGCCTGCGCGCTCGCAAACGCCTGCAGCTCCCCTTCCCGTAAGGCTATGCGTTGCTCTGCCTCATCGAGCGTGGCCAGCGCCGAGCCGTCGCCGCGTTCCTGCGCTTCCTCGCGCAGCGCGGCAAGCTCCGCGCGCATTCCGGTGAGGGCTTCCGGCGCAACGCTCGCCGCGCTTCTCAGCGTCTCGCTCCACGCGTTGAGTTTGCGCTCGAACTGCAGTCGTCCCCGCTGCTCGCTCTGCTCGCGCTCGAAGCGCGCCTGAATCACCTGGCGGGCAGCGTCGCAGCGCTCGAGGAGCGCAGCATCGCCGCTCATGTCCAGCGCCTGCCAGCGGCGGTTGAGCTCGATCACCGCAGTGAGTATGGGGCCGGGTTCTGCCGCCAGCGCTTCCAACTGTGCGATGATGGCGTCGGCCTCTGCCTCCTGCGCCAGGCGCTGCTTTATCGCCTCGATCCGCTGCCGTGCGAGCTTGGCCACGCCGCGATCCTTGTTCTTTGCCGCTTCGGCGAGCTTGCGC